>NZ_JBGCTX010000010.1:0-44344 GCF_041102755.1 Francisella sp. 19X1-34 | reverse complement strand
AAAATACCTAAATCAACCAATCCAAAACACTAAATGTCAAGATATAAACACCAAAAATTAACCCTTTTTACATCTTTTCTAATAACCAAGTTAAATACATGAAAATATTCAATCAAACTAAAATAATTACAAAATATATCCCCAAATAAATATATTGAAGATAAAATAGCTATATAGAAATATATAAAGTGAAAATTAGAAAATGTCTCGTGAAAGTGAAAATATATTTTATAACTTTTCCCATACTCCTCCATCTTTTGGATTATCTCCACTAGTCCACCATTTAGCTTTATACGTGCTTCCATTTAGAGTTACTGTTTGACCTCCACTATATTCTTCATCTACATTCCAAACAGCTCCTGCCACATAAGGAGTATCCCAAGGCCCTCCATTAGATGGCTTATCGCCTTGTGTCCACCACTTAGCTGTGTAGGTTTTACCATTATAAGATACTTGATCTCCTTTAGTATAAACTGTATTAGAACTCCAAGACCCAGAAGACTTAGTATCATCAGTATCTTGATCAGTTAACTGATCACTTGTTTGATCCGAGCTTTGACCCTCGGTAACTCGCCATACTCCCCACTCACCAGAATTAGTAGGATTTTCACCTTTAGTCCACCATTGAGCTTCATATGTTACTCCATTAACTACTACTTTTTCGCCTTTAGTATAGGCTTTCTCAGAATCCCAAGCTCCCGCCATAATATCAACATTTTGATCTTGGTCATCTTGTGCTTGATTTTGATCATCTTCTGTTTGGTCTTGGTTACCCTCGAGCTGACCTTGATCATTAGCACCAGCTGTTATAAATGACAAACTGTTTTCTCTAGATTCATTTGAAGTACTAGCAATAACTTCAACGCTATAGTTAGTGTCCTTATCTAAATTAGTTAGTATATAGTTTTGAGATGTAAGATTTTGAGCTATAACATTGTCATCTAGTTTAAGTGTATATGTAACATTACCATCAAGCTCTGGTTCATTCCAAGACAACGTAACAGAATTTTCTGTAATACCAGTAACCGTCATACTAATTGTATCTGACGCATAAACCTTGGCAACAGCATCTATTAAGGATTTACTAGGATCTATAGAATCCCCATCAGCTTGCCAGAACATTGTTCCTCCAAGTCCTCTACTCTTAACGAGCTTTGTCTTTTCAGTTACAGACCAAACATTATCATAGGTTACAAATGATTTTGTTGATGGACTATATGCCCATGGTTGCATTGCTATTTTTCCATACTTATCAAAGATATCTGAATTTGAGTTCATATCATAAAACTTAAGATCAGATAACCCACTGACTGGTTTTGATGATCCACATCCAGCTATAGGATCATTTACTGGGTTAATAACACATTTATAATCAAGGATTCCGGGCTCATAGTCACCCAACCCTGCTCCTGTAATCGTTTGGAATAGACCACCATTTTGATCACTATCAACAGCCATTGATCTAGCATATAAAGGTATACCTGCTACGATTTTATTAGCCGGGACACCATTTTCTAAAAATGCATCAACTATATTTTCAATTGCCAAACCATTTGTCTTACCTATAGAATCAGCAACACTAGTACCATAATGACTAATATTTGGGAAAGCTGCTGATGCTTGGAAATATGCAGGAGCCCCAACACCCCAGGCACCCTGATAGTCATAGCTCATAATACTGATTTTATCCATAAGTTCACCAACTTGCTTCCAAAAATCTGGTACGCTATTTGGATTATTTGGATCTTGCATCGACTCTACGCCAATTCTACCGCCATGGACAGCTATTGCTAGATAGTATTTTTTGCCGTCTTCTTTACTAGCTTTATCAAGCTCTGCTCTTACTACTTTATATAAGGCCAGCATTTTTTTAGCTGGTGCAACATCAAAGCCATAATCAGACCAAAACTCCCAGTCAATATCTATACCATTAAAACCAAGTTTACGCATAAGCTCTACTGATTGAGATGCGAAATTCTGCATTTTTGAATCATCTGATGCTAGCATTTCAAACATTGGAGCTGTAGTTTTACCATTATTTGTCCAACCACCAAATGATAGGTAAGTTTTTAGATATGGATACTTTTTCATTGCTCTTGCTGCTGCTGACATTCCCCATGAATCTGCTGAGGCATCTAAAGTCTTAACATTACCTGTTGTTTTATCAAAACCCACAAAGGCATAGATTAAGGTATTTAGCTTATCATACTTAAAATCGTAAGGGTTATATTTACGTCCCCAGACCGCCCATTGTGCATAGTATGCGGCATTGGTATACCCTGCCCCAGGATCTTTACAAACATTCCCTGGACAAGGCCTCTCAATTTCTAAAGCTTTACCATCTACTTTTAAACTACTAACTAGAGGAACAACAACCCCAGGAAGCACAACGGCATTGCCAGAATCTGTTCCCATAATGTCACAAGACTGTGTTAAATCAAAAGATCCCTCACTATCTTGTAGTGTCATTTTTGTTATATATTCGCCCTTACTATTTTGAGTAGTAGCAAAATTAATAAGATCTGCACTAATTCCAAAGCAGTTACCCCAACCAGCCTTTGGTTTAAAATTAGTTATAAACTCAATTGTCTTTGCTGATGGTATATTATTAATATTTAATATTATTTTATTATTATAATCTTTGAATGGTGCTTTAAAATCATATGTCTCAACATTATTATTTGTAGATGCTTGTGCTATAGTAAACGAACCTAAGCCCATTAATGCGTAAGATATTGCTGTTATCATTTTGTTTCTTATTTTCATAACCTCTCCTTTTTTAACCTCAAGTTTTATAGTTCTAACTTCAAACCATAAAAGACTATGGCAATCTTATTACAAATTTTGGAAATATATAATTGAGGAAAAATCACAAGGCTTATTAAAAATTGCTAGCCATTTTTTAAAAAAGTTTGAAGGATGTAAACTCTTTTAAAAATGAATATATCTATTATGAAAACCCGCAGAAGGCTAATGAATAATTCTAAATATTTTTTATGAAGTTAAATATATTAGAATGAATTCGTATAAGGCCTAGATTTATTTTGATATAGATGAATAATTTCGCATATTAGATATATGCGAAGTTAAGATTTATTATTATATTTTTTCCCAAGGAGAACCTTGTGATGGAACATCTCCTTGTGTCCACCATTTAGCTTTGTATTTTTGACCTTGGTAAGTTACTGTTTGACCACCAGTATATGCGATACCTTTTTCCCAAGCTCCTCCAGCAACAACAGGTTTTTCCCAAGCTCCTCCATTTGATGGAGTATCACCTTGTGTCCACCATTTAGCTGTATAGGTTTGGCCATTATATGTTACTTGGTCTCCCTTAGTATATACGGTTTTAGAATCCCAAGTTCCAGTTGCAGTATCTGTACCTTGACTCTGATCATCTGTACCTTGGTTTTGATCATCTGTACCTTGGTTTTGATCATCTGCTTGACCACTAGTCACTCTCCATACACCCCATTCTCCAGACTGAGTAGGATTTTCACCTTTAGTCCACCATTGAGCTTCATATACTACTCCATTAACTTCTACTTTTTGGCCTTTTGTATAAGCTTTTTCTGAATCCCAAGTTCCAGTTGCAGTATCTGTACCTTGATTTTGATCATCTGTACCTTGATTTTGATCATCTGTACCTTGATTTTGATCATCTGTACCTTGATTTTGATCATCTGCACCAACTGTTGTAAATGACAGACTATCAGTTCTTGATTCATTAGAAGCATTAGCAGTAACTTCTATATTATAACTTGTACCTTTATCCAAGTTAGTTAAAACATAATTTTGAGAGCTAATGCCTTGAGCAACTACATCGCCGTTTAATTTAACAGTGTATGTAACATTACCATCAAGCTCTGGCTTGTTCCAGGATATTGTTGCTGATGTCTCTGTTACACTATCCACAGATATATAAACACTATCTGATTCATAAACTTTAGCAACCGCATTTATCAGTGACTTACTATTGTCTACAGAATCGCCATCAGCTTGCCAGAACATTGTTCCTCCAAGTCCTCTACCCATAGCATATTCTGTTTTCTTAGTTACTGACCAAACATCATCATAAGTTATAAATGACTTAGTAGATGGACTATATGCCCATGGTTGCATAGCAACTTTACCATACTTATCAAAGATGGCCACATTTGAGCTCTCATTATAGAATTGTAGATTTGATAATCCACTAACTGGTTTTGATGTTCCACATCCCGTTACAGGATCATTAACTGGATTAACTAAACATTTATAGTCAAATACACCATTCTCATAATCACCAAGACCTGGACCTGTAATTGTTTGGAATAAACCGCCATTGACATCACTATCTACAGCCATTGATCTTGCATATAAAGGTAAACCTACTATCAATTTCTTAGCAGGTACTCCTGCTTTAATATATGCATCAATAGAATCTTGGATTGACCATCCACCATCTACACCTATAGATTTACTTAATGTAACATTACTGCCAGAACTATCTGTAACATTATCTTGTACATCATTTGACACATCTCCAGCACTATAACTACTATTACTAATTCCTGATACATCTGGGAATGCAAATGATGCCTGGAAGTATGCTGGGAATCCAGTACCCCATGCACCTTGATAATCATAGTTCATTACATTGATTTCATCCATCAACTCACCAGTCTGTTTCCAGAAATCTGCTACACTATTTGGATTACTTGGATTTTCCATAGCTTCAATACGACTTCTAGCTCCATTAACAGCAATGGCAAGGTAGTACTTCTTGCCATCTTCTTTACCAGCTTTATCTAACTCAGCACGAAGAACTTTAAAGAATGCTAACATTTTCTTAGCTGGTGCTACATCATTACCATAATCAGACCACCACTCCCAGTCGATATCTATACCATTAAAGCCAAGCTTACGCATAAGCTCTACAGACTGCTTAGCAAAGTTTTCCATACTTTGTTGGTTTGATGCTAATTGCTCAAACATCGGTGCTGTTGTAACACCATTATTTGTCCAACCACCAAATGATAAGAATGATTTTAAATATGGATACTTCTTAGCTGCTCTTGCTGCTGCTGATAGTCCCCATGAATCTGCTGAAGCATCAAGTGTCTTGATATTACCCGTATTTTTATCAAAACCTATAAATGCATAAATTATTGTGTTTAACTTATTATATTTAAAGTCATAAGGATTATATTTACGTCCCCATACTGCCCATTGTGCATAATAAGCAGCATTTGTATAACCAGGAGCTGGATCTTTACATACATTACCAGCACAAGGTCTTTCAATCTCAAGATCCTTACCATCAACTTTTAGATCACTAACTATAGGAACTACAACACCTGGTAATACAATCGCATTTCCAGAATCTGTTCCCATAATGTCACAAGACTGTGTTAAATCAAATGATCCTTCACTATCTTTTAGTGTCATCTTTGTTACATAGTCACCTTTACTATTTTGTGTAGATGCAAAATTAACAAGATCTGCTCTAGTTCCGAAGCAGTTACCCCAGCCAGCTTTTGGCTTAAAGTTACTTGTAAATTCAATAGTCTTCGCTGATGCAACATTATTAATGTTTAAAACTATTTTATTATTATAGTCTTTAAATGGCGATTTAAAGTCATAAGTTTCAACATTATTACTAATAGAAGCCTCTGCCATACTAAATGAACCTAATCCTAGTAATGCATAAGATATTGCTGTTACTAATTTCTTTTTCCCACTCATATTATTTCTCCCTATGGTATTGAAAAACTGTGCACTTAATTGTTACTATCAATTCTATAAAGACAAAAAAAATAAATACAACAAAAAATATAATAATTTATCATTATTAGCGTTGCTTTTAGGAAAGCTTAATTTTTCATTATGTTTTGCAAAAAAATAATATAATTTCACTATTTCCGAATAAAAATTTACCTTATTAAAAAAATGTAATCTATACGCTTCCTGCTCCTAAATCTTGAATGATTATTACAAAATAAAAACAATATTTTTATACTAGTATATTTTTTATAGAATCTAGCATTTAGGAATTCCAAATCTAAGTATACTTAGATATATTAAAGTGAGAGTATTTAGTAAACAATTAAGGACTTAACTATGAACAAAGACTTCTACAGTAATGTTAATAATAAGATTCAAGAAATAAAAGATGCAGGTACTTATAAAAGTGAAAGAATAATATCAACTCCTCAAGAACCAGTAATAGATTTAGAAAATGGTGAAACTCTTATAAATTTTTGCGCAAATAATTACCTTGGTTTTGCAAATAATCCAGAAATTGTTGCTTATGCTAAAGAACATATAGAGGAGTGTGGTTACGGAATGGCCTCTGTAAGATTCATCTGCGGAACAAATAGTGTTCACAAACAACTTGAAAAAGAACTTAGTGATTTCTTTGAGTTTGAAGATACTATTTTATATCCATCATGTTTTGATGCTAATGCAGGTCTTTTTGAAACTTTACTTACCAAAGAAGATGCTATTATTAGTGACTCGCTTAACCATGCAAGTATCATTGATGGTGTTAGGTTATGTAAAGCTATGAGATTTAGATACAACAACAATGATATGCAAGACCTAGAAGAAAAGCTAATTGAAGCTGATAAAGCTGGAGCAAGATTTAAAATGATTGCTACTGACGGAGTTTTCTCTATGGATGGTATTATTGCAAACCTTGAAGCTGTTTGTAATTTAGCAGATAAATATAATGCTATTGTAATGGTCGATGACTCGCATGCATCAGGCTTTGTTGGTAAAAATGGTAAAGGTTCTATAGAGCATTGTAATGTAATGGGTCGCGTAGATATCCTAACTGGGACACTAGGAAAAGGTTTAGGAGGTGCATCCGGTGGTTATATATGTGCTAAAAAAGAAATCGTTGATCTATTAAAAAACTTATCTAGACCATATCTATTTTCAAACTCATTAGCTCCAATTATTGCTAAAACATCTTTAAAAGCACTAGAGATAACTAAAGGTTCTAATGAGCTAAGGGATCAACTACAAGCTAACCAACAGAGATTTAGATCTAAAATGACAGCCGCTGGATTTGATCTAATCCCAGGAGAACATCCAATTATTCCTGTAATGATATATGATGAGAAAAAAGCAGCTGAGTTTGCTGAAAAACTTTTAGACTATGGAATATATGTAATTGCCTTTTCATACCCTGTTGTTCCTAAAGGCAAAGCTCGCATTAGAACGCAGATGTCTGCTGCACATACTTTTGAACAAATAGATAAAGCAGTAGATGCATTTACAAAAGCAGCAAAAGAACTAGATATCATCAAATAAAACTTTTTCAGTTCTATATTTATAGAATTTTACTTCAAGGAATTTAATTATGAAAGCATTGTCTAAATTAAAAAGAGAACCTGGCATATGGATGATTAATGATGCTCCAATACCACAGCATGGCCACAATGATGTTTTGATTAAAATAAAAAAAACTGCAATTTGTGGTACAGATCTTCATATATACAACTGGGATAAGTGGTCACAAGATACTATTCCTGTACCGATGATCACTGGACATGAGTTTGTTGGTGAAATTGTTGCCAAAGGTGATGGAGTAACGGGCTTAGAAATTGGTGATAGAGTATCTGGTGAAGGTCACCTTGTTTGTGGACATTGTCGTAACTGCAAAGCAGGTAAGCGCCACCTTTGTCGAGAAACCATGGGAATCGGAGTTAATGTACAAGGTGCATTTGCAGAGTTTTTAGCTATGCCTTCATCAAATGTATTTAAACTACCTGACTCTATTCCAGATGAGATCGCTAGTATATTTGATCCTCTTGGAAATGCTGTTCATACAGCTCTTTCATTTAATCTAACAGGTGAAGATGTTCTTATAACAGGAGCTGGTCCAATTGGTTTAATGGCTATAAAAATAGCTAGATTTTGTGGTGCTCGTCGAATAGTTATTACAGATGTAAATGAATATCGTCTGAAAAAAGCTGAAGAGTTCGGTGCTACTGTTGCACTAAATGTAGCTCCATATAAAACTCAAGAAGAACTTACTACACAAGTGAAAAAAGTAATGTCTGATATTGGTATGAGTGAAGGGTTTGATGTTGGTCTAGAAATGTCTGGCGTTAACTCTGCGATATCAATGATGTTAGATGTTATGAACCACGGAGCTAAACTCTCTTTATTAGGAATAGCTGCTGGGAATATCTCTATAGACTGGGGAACTATCCTATTTAAAGGTTTAATCCTAAAGGGTATCTATGGTAGAGAAATGTTTGAAACATGGTACTTAATGTCTAGTATGATCCAAGCTGGTATGGATATAAGCCCAATAATAACTCATAGACTACATATAGATGATTATAAAGAAGGCTTTGAAATAATGAAAAGTGGTAAGTGTGGTAAAGTAATACTCGATTGGGATAATTAGTGGAAGAAATAAATTATTCAAACTCTAGAAAAATTGATACTCAATGGGTTTTTACTTTATTTGGCACAGCGATTGGAGCAGGACTCTTATATTTACCAGTCCAAGCTGGAGATAGTGGTTTTTGGGCACTATTAACTGTAATGGTATTTGCGCTACCACTAACATACTACTCACATAAAAATATGGCAAATATTGTAATTAGCTCTGAAAATGGCGGCATTACAAATGTTTTTACGGATAATTTAGGTCGCTTTCTTGGCCTAATTTGCGTTATCTTATATTTTTTTGCTATATTTCTAAATATGCCGATGTACTCAATTGGTTTAAATAATGAGCTAAGTAATTTTTTAGTAAACTACAATATTTCAGATAATAATTTATCAACTAATATTTGGTTTAGCTTTAGTATATTAGTAGTTCTACTGGCAATAGTTTCTCTAGGTATAAATCTTATCCTAAAATTTATGCAGCTCATTGTAGTTTTTTTAATAGTATTAGTAATAATATTATCAATTTATATTATACCATACTGGAATTATAGCTTTATTACAGATAGCCACTTTGAGCTAACTCAATATATTATTGGGATTTTAATGGTTCTACCAATACTGATATTATCAATGAACCACTCTCCTGTTATCTCTAGTTTAGTAGTTTTTTACAAAAATTATGTAAAACTTGATAACAATGAAGAAAGAATCAAAATTTATAAAATACTTAAAATAAATGCTTTTATACTTTTTATCTTTGTACTACTTTTTGTGACATCTTGTTTACTTAGTACAACTGTTAGTGACATAACTAAAGCAAACGATAACAACTTATCTATTGTGACGCTAATTCAAGAGCAGCATCATAGCACTATACTTGATATTTTAGCTCCTTTGATCGTTTTTACAGCCATTATAAGTTCTTTTATTGGCTGCTACATAGGCTCAAAAGAAGCTCTAAAATACTTATTTAAATATTTTTTGAGAAACATCTGTAATAAAGAAATATCTGAATCTAAAATAAATAGAATATGTGTTGGTTTAATATTTATAGTCCTATGGATATGTACAATATGCAATTTTAAGATCCTTAATATAATAGGTATCCTAGTAGCTCCAACAGTAGCATTTCTACTCTATATTCTACCTGTAATAATTATCTATAAAAACATTAAATGTAAAGCATATAGACGAGTTATTATCGATTCAGCATTATTTATAATGGGATTAGTAATTATATTTGGGTATGTGATAGGATTATTAATAAGATAGTATTATATATTTAGCTGCCAATTAGCAAAATCTAAATCATCTTGGATAGTTATCTTAATATTTTTTCTACTACCCTCAACAACTATTGGATTAATGCCATATAACTCTAAAGCTGAGGCTTCATCTGTTATTTTAGCTATAAGGTCATTTGAGTAACAAAAATCAAAAGATCTTTCTAATTGACCTAGTCTAGATAATTGCGGAGTCTGAGCTAACCAGATATTATTACGATCAAGAGTATTAACAATAATATTTTTAATGCCTACTTTCTTGACTGTTTCAAACGCTTTGACAGCTAATATACCAGACTGAGAATGAGAAGCTTTCGTTGACTCATACAGTTCTATAATATTTTGAATATCAACACAAGGTCTAGCAGCATCATGGACAAACACCCAATCATCACTAGAGCCGTTGATAGCTTTCAAGCCATTATAAACACTTTCAAAACGAGTTTCTCCACCAATACAAGTATTAATCTTAGGATGGTTATAGAAAGTAGATTGGCTCCAAAACTCATCATCAGAATTCAAAGCTAAAAATATACGATCAAAAAATGGATTCTCAATAAACTTCTCTAAAGTATTATCTAGAATCGTTTTACCATTAGCTAGCTTATAGTATTGTTTTGGAATATCTAGCTGCATTCTTGAGCCGATACCTGCTGCAGGAATAATCGTATATTTATTTGACACTATAAAAAACCTCACCCTTCTTGATTAAGCCCATATTTTCACGCGCTAAACTTTGTAAAACTTCATTATTTTTACGCAGTGATACAACTTCTGAATATAGTTGGGCATTAGTTTGAGATTTTTGCTTGACCTCTTTTGATTGAGTAGCAACTGCTTTCTTTAAAGAATTATATTTAAGAATACCAGTATTACTAAACCAAAGATCATACTGTAATATAATTATTAACAATATGACAGCTGAAATAAAAATATAAAAAAAGAAGTTTGATTTTGTATTCATGGAATAGCTATTATTCTTCTACCTGAACTACAACTTTTTCTGTTTCACTTTCTTCTACAATGATTTCTTGTGCATCATTATTAGAATCATCTTCTTCTGAGCTAAAGACAAAAGACTTAAGGCCAGGGTAAATTGCACTTTCACCTAACTCTTCTTCTACTCTTAGCAACTGATTATATTTAGCTATACGATCAGACCTAGAAAGTGAACCAGTTTTGATTTGACCTGAGCAAGTTGCTACTGCTAAATCAGCAATAATAGTATCAGATGTCTCGCCTGAACGATGTGAAACTACACATGTATATCCAGCTTGACCAGCCATTGCCATAGCTTCAAATGTTTCAGTTAGTGAACCAATTTGATTAAGCTTAATCAATATTGAATTAGCAACGCCCATCTCAATACCTTTAGCTAAAATACTAGGATTAGTTACAAATAGATCATCTCCAACTAACTGAACTTTTTTACCTAATTTTTCAGTCATTAGTTTCCAACCATCCCAATCTTCTTCAGCCATACCATCTTCAATAGATACAATTGGATATTTCTCAACCCATTTAGCAAAGTACTCGACCATTTCAGCTGAAGTTAAAGATTTTCCTTCTGAAGCAAGTTCATACTTACCATCTTTATAATACTCACTACTTGCAGGATCTAGTGCTATAAACACGTGCTTACCTGGCTCATAACCTGCTTCTTTAACCGCTTTTAAGATTGACTCAATAGCAGCCTCATTTGATGGAAGATCAGGAGCATAACCACCCTCATCACCAACACCTGCAACACTATACCCATCAGCAATTAAAACTTTCTTAAGTGTATGGAATACTTCTGTACCACATCTAAGAGCTTCTGAGAAAGTCTCAAAACCAGCTGGTACAATCATAAACTCTTGCATATCAACATTATTATCAGCATGAGAACCACCATTGATCACATTCATCATTGGTACTGGCATTAAATACTCTTTAACATCCATTAAATAACGATAAAAAGGCTTTCTTAGATGGGATGCCGCTGCTCTGGCTGTTGCTAATGAAACACCTAAAATGGCATTTGCGCCTAAGTTCTTTTTATTTTCTGAACCATCTAACTCGATCATAGTTTTATCAACTAATCTTTGATCCAAAGCATCTAGGCCTTTAACTGCTTGAGCAATTTTCGTATTTACATTTTCTACTGCTTTATAAACACTTTTGCCAAGGAAAAGCTTTTTGTTTCCATCTCTTAGCTCTAATGCTTCTCTAATTCCTGTCGAAGCACCTGATGGCACAGCTGCTCTACCAAAAGCACCACTTTCTAAAACAACATCTACTTCAACAGTAGGATTTCCACGTGAATCTAATATTTGTCTTGCAAAAACTTTACTTATTTGTGATGACATAACTATAAACTCCTTAAGATATGTTAAGTCTTTTTGTATTTAAACAAACTCCTGTAATTATAAGCTAGCTGAGTATGCTTTGCAATTTTATATAGACCTTTATTCTTCTTCTAAGATAATCTCTTGTGCTTCACTAAAGTTAAGACTCTCTGGAGTTGCTGCTGTAAACTGAATGGTATCGGTAGCTGATTTTCTTGTAATAATTCTATAAACTGAGTATAAACATAATGCAGCGCTAAGAATAGCTGTAATAATAAAAAATCCAAAAGGTCCAACAAATGCCATAAAACTAGATATAATAATTGGGCTAACTACAGATCCTAAACCATATGCAATAGTTAAAACCCCTATTGCTCCTAATATCTCACTTTCATCAAGAAAATCACTTGCATGAGATATTGATAAAGGATAAATCACAAAAGCACAACCACCAAATATAAAGATAATCAGCGAAAATATAAGGTATGAGCCATGTAACATACAAATTAGAATAGAAGCCAGGCAAATACCTGCACCAGCTAGTAAAATAACTTTACGTCTATCCATCATATCTGAAAGTTTACCCATAGGAATTTGTAGTAACATTCCTCCCAAGATAGTAATCATCATTAACATTGATATCATATTATGAGTACTGTCTACTCTAACTAAAAATACAGGTAGTATTGTATAAATTGCACCTAACAATGCCCCTCCTATAATACTAGCAACCATTGCTAAGGGAACTTTTTTCATTATTGCTATAGGTGAGCAAATATCTTCTGACTGGGGAACTGGAGCTACTGTTTTAGTAAATGCCATCAAAACAATGGCTATACTACATAATGAAGATATAAAACAATAAGCTAGTATTTTCTCACTAAAATGTATATTTATCATTAATTGAGATAAAGCTTGTGAACCATAGTATATAAGCAAGTATACTGAAAAAACTAAACCTCTATTTTTCTTCTCAGAAGATAAAATACACCAGCTCTCAATAATAATAAATAATGCAGCTAATGAAAAACCACAAACAAACCTTAAAAAGATCCAAACTGGGACTTCTTTAAAAATACCAATAATTAAGGTGCTTATAGCCATTAGTGAAGCAAATAAAACAAATGCTCTAATATAGCCAACTCTAACTATCGTAGATTGAGAAAAATAAGACCCCGTCATCATCCCAAAAAAATAGGCTGCTGAGATCAAACCAATCATTAAATTAGAACGCCCAAGACTATTAAGCTCGATAGATGAATACGTTGTAAAAAAACCATTACCAAACGATAAAACACACATTGCCACAATTGGTGTAAGAATCAAAAATAAAGTTTGTCTAACAGTCATAACTCAGCTCCTGGAAACCTAATCAATGAATAAGGCTGATTATATAGGAAGCTAAGGTTTAAGTTAAGTGAATTTAAGAGTGTTTTTCTAACTTTTTCCAGTTTATATAACCATATATAGCATTAAATAAATAAATTAACCACATGGCAAGAAAAGCAACACTGTCACCTGAGCCTGATAAATATTGCTGTAGCCATATTATAGTAGATAAAGTATTAATAATTATCCATAAAGTCCACTGCTCTAGATATGCTTTTACCATAAGTATAATAGCAACAACAGAAACAACACCTGTTAAAGAGTCTGCAAAAAGCCCGACTTGCTGATTGAATATACCTTTCAAGATAAATCCTCCATATAAGATAGCAGAAACAATAATACCTATAGTTAAATAGACTCTATGTTTAGTTGTAAGACTTTTTGTAACAATATCATTATTTTCATCTGTACTTTGAGGCTTTGTCCAATTATATAACCCATAAAACTGCATTGGAAAAAAGAAAAATGTAAATAACAGAAACTGACCAAAAATACCTTGTTGATAACATACATATGCATACGTTAGGTTATTAATAAAAGCAAAAAAATAATTTAGAGTTTTACCTTTAGCTATTAAAAAAAGATTTAACATCCCTGTAACAGTAGCAATAGTCGTTAAAACTAAATACTTATCTGTTGTTAATATACTTATAAGACCAAGCACTCCAACAGAACATATTAGCCATAAAATCTCAAAAGAATTATAATCATCAAAAATATTTTTAAGATTAATATCCTTAAAACCTTTAAAATAATTTGATGTTTGTGAGAAGAAATTATAAAGAATTTGATTAAGCATTTTATATCCAAATATGTAAATTTAAATTAGTTAGCAACTAACTCCATAGCACCATAAATACCTGCTTGACCACCAAGTTTTGCTAATTTAAAATCACATTCGGCAAAGATATCTGCAAATGAGTTTTTCATTGCGGATCTTTTTATCTGATGAAGGTATCTCTCACCAATTGCTTCCATAACCCCGCCACCTAAGATTACCATAGATGGATTAATCATATTTAATGCACTTCCTAAGCCTGCTCCTAAGTATTCCATAGCTTCTGATAAAATATCTAAAGCAATTTCATCATTTTCCTCGATAGCTTTTTTCATATGGCTACTTTTAAGCTTTCCATTATTTTCAGTAACTAAATCAATTAATGTGCTTTTGATTCTCTTTTTAGCCAGATTCTCGATCTTCTTCTCAATACCTACTTTACCTGCGTAAGCCTCTAAACAGCCTTGAGAGCCACAACCTGGACAATATGAACCACCTTGTTTAATAATCGTGTGACCAAGCTCTGCAGCCAAACCACTATTGCCAGTATATAACTTTCCATTTAATACAAAGCCACCTCCAATACCAGTACCTACAAATACTCCAACGATATCATTGTAACCAACGCCTGCTCCATATTTAGCCTCGCCTAAGATACCTACATTGACATCATTATCTATCTCAGCAAGTACACCATACTCTTCTTCTAAAATCTGCTTAAGGTTAACTCCGTTAACATTGATATTAACACTTCTACGAATGACTGATGTCCTTTTATCTACTAATCCAGCGATTCCAATACCTATACCTTCAAGTTTTTTATCTTCAGGGATATCTGCTATTAGTTTATTAATGACTTTAAATAACTGGCCGATAACAACTTCTGTTGCATCTTTTGCCTTTGATTTTACTTTCGCTGTTGTTACTAGTTTCCTATCTTCATCAAATAATCCAGCAGCCATATTTGAGCCACCAATATCTACACCTATAAGCATTACCAATTTCCTTCTAGTCTATTAACTGCTATATCCATAGCTCCATACACACCTGAGTTGTCACCTAAAGTAGCAATCTTTAACTGACATACATCTAACATCGTTTTAAAAGCATATTTTGAACAAGATTGATAAATAGTATTTATATAATCCTGGCCAATAGCTTCCATAATTCCACCACCAAAAAGAACTAAGGATGGATTTATTAAATTTATATAATTTGCGACAGCTATACCTAAGTGAGTCATTGCTGTATTTGCAATATCTATAGCAACGGGATCTTTCGCATCTAAGGCTTTTTTAAGATGAGATCCTTTTAGCTTATTATCATTTTCCAAAACAGAATCAATCAGCATACTTTTGATACCTTTTTTATGCAAATTCATAATTCTATTTTCAATGCCTACCTTACCTGCATATGTCTCGACACACCCTTGAGAACCACAACTTTGACAATATGCTCCTTGAGGATTAATAGTAACATGGCCAACAGCTCCAGCACCACCAGTTTCTCCATATAAAAACTGATCATTAATAACAAGACCACCGCCAATACCAGTACCCACAAAAATACCTACAATATTTCTATGACCTTTACCAACACCATATTTCCACTCACCAATAACACCAACATTAACATCATTTTCTAAAAATACAGGTACATTATTAAACTTTTGACTTACTTCTTTAGCAATATTAATACCATTTAAATTTATATTAGCGCTAAATTTAAGTACCCCTTGCTTAGAATCAACAAATCCAGCTATACCAATACCAATAGCTTTTATTTTATCTTTATTTGAATCATCGATAAGCTTATTAATTACTTTAAATATTTGACCTAAAACAATATCACTATCACTTTTGCCTTTTGATTTAACTTTAGCTGTGGTTAGTAGATTTTTATCTTGATCAAAGAGACCTGAAGATATGTTAGTACCACCAATATCTAAACCTATGTACATAAGCCTCTCCATTAAACCTTTTCAAAAACTGCAATAGACTCAACATGCATAGTATGGGGAAACATGTCCATAACTCCAGCACTTACTAATTTATAACCTTTTTGATTTACTAAGATACCCGCATCTCTTGCTAAAGTTGCAGTATTACAAGATACATAAACGATTCGCTCAACATTAAACTTCTCAATAGCTTGACAAACCTCTTGAGCGCCAGCTCTTGGAGGATCTAAAAGCATCTTATTATATTCAAAATTATTAAACCATTCTTTATCATCAAAACTCTCAAAAAGATTCGCAGCATAAAACTTAACATTTGAGATATTATTATTTTGCGCTGTTTCGATAGCTCTTTGAACCATAGTTGACTCACCTTCAACACCAATTACAGACTTTGCATACCTTGATATTGGTAGTGTAAAATTACCTAAGCCACAGAATAGATCAATTATAGAATCTTCTTTTGAGATATCTAAGAGACCTATAGCTTTCTTAATCATTTTCCGATTAATATCATTATTTACTTGGGTAAAATCATTTGGTTCAAAACCGATTTCAATTCCATCTATTGGTTCATAGCTTAGCTTAATTGGCGCAATATCTCTATCTGGATAAAGTCTATAAATAGTATCAGGACCTTTTGATTGTAAATATATCCAATAATTATTTTCCTGACCAAAATCTCTTAATTTAGCTAAATCTTCATTTGTGAAAGGCTCTAAATGCCTAACAATAATCGCTGGACGGTGATCATCTATAGCTATTTCTAATTGTGCAATCTGATTATATATTGACAAACTTTCTATAAATTTAGAGATATCATTAATTTTTTCACCAACCAATGGGTTAAGAACTATACAGTTTTCAACCTCTGCTAAGAATCTACCATTACGCTCTCTAAAACCGACTAAGATCTTACCTTTCTTATTAACATATCTGACTCCTAGACGTGCCTTATTACGATATCCTTCAGTCTTATCTGTTAATAGAGGTTCTAGAATATTTTCAGGCTCTACACCTTCTCCAATATATTTAAGCTGATTTAATAAAGTTTCTTGCTTATGCTCAATTTGAGCACTATTAGACATGTGCTGTAAATTACAGCCTCCGCAAACTTCAAAGAAATCACATTTTGGTGTAATTCTATCTGGAGATTTTTTAATATACTCTACAGCTTTAGCTTCATCAAATTTAGCTTTTGAAAAAGTATATTCAAATTTGACTATTTCACCTGGTAATGTAAAAGGTATAAAAGTTGTTTTACCATCTACTTTTGCTATACCTCTACCATCATGACTTAAAGATACAATTTCAGCTTCAAAGATACCTTCTTTGAGCTTTCTTCTTCTGGCTCTTCCCATAAATAATTTAACTAAAATATATTAGGATAATTGTATTTAATTAAGTAGTTAAATACAACTTAAAGGAAATATTTATTTTATAATCATTTTCTTACCACCATAAGCTGATACATGAGGTGGCATAAACTTATAAACTCCTGCTTTAGAATGCGAAAAAATCATATCAATCGTGCCATTATCTACCAAATTTGCTACTTTTTTAGGGTATAGTGCAAATTTAACCTCTCCTAGTGAGGACGATAAAATATCAATCTGGCCTTTTTTAGGCTTAGTATTAAGTGGTTTCGTTGGACCATATCCACCACCCACATTAGCAAAGACATTATACTTTACATCACTACTATTAGATTTTTGTGGCACAAATATAAACATATTAGCACCCTTCATTGTTGGAGCTCCAAAACCTGCTGCAAACCAGCCACTTCCTTGCTCTTTCCAAGTCTTATTTTTATCTAGATTGACTTTCAAAGTAGCACAAATATGGTCTTCATATTTAGCATATTTAAAATTCATATCTTTCATATTTATATTTTTGTATTTCAAATCACTAGGACAAATATTACTTTTTGGACTATCTGCATAAGCAAGACTTGAAATAGATATTGATACAAATAATGATGTTAATACTATTCTTCTCATAATTCTCTCTTTCTAGTTAAACCTAAGAAAATTCTAACACAGTTAATAGTATTTGGATTAATAAATCGATATTAAAATAGAAAGTATAGAAACAAAAAAGGCGGTATAAATCGCCTTTCGTATCGTGGTGGGTGCAGAGGGGTTCGAACCCCCGACCCTCGCCTTGTAAGGGCGATGCTCTCCCAGCTGAGCTATGCACCCGATAGACTGATATTATATAGAGCTTTCTAGGCAAGTCAATCTTTTTTTTACAAAAAAACTATCCTTCCACTTCACTTCTAAGGATTTGTTCAGCTGTTATCTCTGATTCAGCGATTTCTCTTAATGCAACAACTGTCGCTTTTTCCTTCTTCTCATTCTCTACAGATTCTGAATAACCTTTTTTTAAGATATTATTCGCTCTCATAGAAGCTAAAACCACTAAGTCAAACCTTGTTTCTACTTTATCTAAACAATCTTCAATCGTTACTCTAGCCATTTTTTACTCCATTTCTTTTTAATAATTGTTTTACTTTATTATATATTACATCAATAACAGTTTTATTTTGAGCACCATCTGGAATTATAATATCAGCTTTTCTCTTTGAAGGCTCAATAAATTTAATATGCATCGGCCTAACAGTATCTAAATATTGATTTATAACACTGTCAACACTTCTACCTCTCTCATTCTGATCACGCATTAATCTTCTAATAAAACACAGGTCTGAAGGAGTATCCATATAAACCTTAAAATCCATCATTTTTAGAAGCTTACGGTCATTAAAAAGCATAATTCCTTCAAGAATAATAACACTCACACCACCAGCAATCTTCTCGGCTTTAGAGTCTATTCTAGAATGAGTAGTATAATCATAATGAGGAATGTGTATATCATTACCTTGAATTAAATCAGCCAAATCTTTTCTTAACAGCTTATGATCAAAAGCATCAGGGTGATCATAGTTTATTTTGCAAGCCTCTTCAAAGCCTACAATTTCACCCCAGTTTTTATAATAACGGTCTTCTGAAATGACTGCTATTCTATTGAGATGTTTTGATTTTAACTTTTTTATTATCTCATTTGAAAATAAGGTCTTTCCAGAACCTGAACCGCCAACAATTCCTATTATAAAAACATCATCTTTCCCAGCCATACTACTAAATCCTATAATTCTATTTTAGGTTGACTTTTTATCAAGTTATCTAGCTCTTGAAGAAGGCTCAAAAACTCTTTTATCTTATACATTGGGAATGAGTTAGGCCCATCACTTTTAGCTTCATCTGGTTTTGGATGAGTCTCCATAAATAAACCATCTATACCAACAGCCATAGCAGCCTTTGATAAAACTGGCACAAACTCTCTTTGTCCGCCAGAAGAGCTTCCTTGACCACCTGGTAATTGTACCGAATGCGTAGCATCAAACACAACTGGACAACCTGTATCTTTCATAATCTCTAGAGAGCGCATATCTGAAATTAGGTTGTTATAACCGAAACTTACTCCTCTTTCACAAACCATAATCTGCTCATTGCCTGTCGCTTTAGCTTTAGCTACTACATGTTGCATATCCCAAGGAGCTAAGAACTGACCTTTTTTAATATTTACAGGTTTACCTTGTTTACAAACATCTAAGATAAAATTTGTTTGACGGCATAAAAAAGCAGGAGTCTGTAGAACATCTACCACCTCAGCTACTTCAGCAAATGGAGTATCCTCATGAACATCTGTTACAACGGGAATATTGTAGGTCTTTTTAACTTTTGATAAAATTTCTAACCCTTTATCAACACCAAGCCCCCTGAAACTATCAATCGAAGAACGGTTTGCTTTATCAAAAGATGATTTGTAAACAAAATTAATTCCAAGATCACTAGTTACTTCTTTAAGATAACCAGCTGTGTCCATTGCCATCTGCTCAGATTCAATAACACATGGTCCAGACATTAGGAAAAATGGCTTACCATTACCTACTTCAAAATTAGCGATTTTCATATAAATCTCTTTTATTTGGAAATACTTATTAGTTTAATTATACAGAAAAAGATGAGCCACAACCACAAGTAGTTTTCGCATTAGGGTTCCTAATTACAAAATATGCGCCTTCAACGTCATCTTTATAATCAACATCTGCTCCCACTAAATATTGGAAGCTCATTGAGTCAACAAGAAGACGTACGTCATTTTTTGTAATAACCATATCATCATCTTTTACTTCATTATCAAAAGCAAAAGCATATTGAAAACCAGAACAACCTCCGCCTGTGATATATACTCTAAGGCTAAGAGATTTATCGCCCTCTTCTTCAATAAGCTCTTTTACTTTTAAAGAAGCTGCATCTGTGAAATTTATTGGGTCTACACTTTGAACTACTTCGCTCATAAAAATTACCTCGCTACTATACCAACCTTAACTCTGCCCATTTTATCAATGGCTTGAACTACAACTTCAAGACCTTGGCCTTCAACTAAAGAGTTAGTTTTAATACCTGCTTGTTCAACATCTGCAAAAGGCAAGTAACCATCTTGCTTTCCAAATAAATTAACAAAAGCCCCAGAATCTAAAAGCTTAACAATTTTACCTTTATATACTTGGCCTTCTTCAGCTTCAGCAACTATCTCTTCAACCATTGCTACTGCCATGTCTAAAGAAGCCTTATCTTTAGCAAAGATTTTAACTTCACCTGAATCATTAGTGTCTATTTGTGCTCCAGTTTTTTCTACAATTCCTTTTACAACTGAACCACCACGACCAACAACATCTTTAATTTTTGCTGGATTCACATTCATAACATGAATTTGCGGAGCAACATCAGAAACTGCTTGTTTATGCTCTTTTATAACTTCATTCATGATACCTAAGATATGTAATCTACCAACTCTTGCTTGCTCTAAAGCTTGCTCAAGAATTTCTCTAGAAATACCTTTTATCTTAATATCCATCTGTAAAGCTGTAACACCATATCTAGTACCAGCTACTTTAAAGTCCATATCACCAAGATGATCTTCATCACCTAAGATATCTGATAATACCGCATATTTTGAACCATCTTTGATAAGACCCATAGCAATACCTGCTACTGGCTCAGCTATTGGTACACCTGCATCCATCATAGATAAAGATGAACCACAAACAGTTGCCATAGAGCTAGAACCATTTGATTCTAAGATCTCAGAAACAATTCTTACAACATATGGGTATGCATCCTGGTTAGGAAATACAGCTTGTGTCGCACGCTTAGCTAAATTAGCATGACCAATTTCACGACGTTTTGGTGCCATACCAACCATACCACACTCGCCTACAGAATATGGAGGGAAGTTATAATGTAGCATATATCTAGATTTTTCCATACCATCTAAAGACTCAACAAGCTGAGCATCTCTATCACTACCTAGTGTAGTAACAACTAAAGCCTGAGTCTCACCTCTAGTAAATAAAGCTGACCCATGCACTCCTGGTAAAACACCAACTTTAACATTAATTGGTCTTATAGTTTCAGTACATCTACCATCTATCCTAGGCTTACCTTCTAAGATATTTGCTCTTACAAGATCTTTTTCGATATCATGGAAAGCTTCTAGTATTTCTTTTTCACTATATTCACCACTATCAACATCGCTAGAAAATATAAACTCTAAAACACTTTTTCTAATCTCATTAAGCTTGATATTTCTTTCTTGCTTAGATGCTATAGTATAAGCATTTTTTATTTCACCAAAAAACTGTGATTTAATTTGTGATTTTAAAACTTTGTTTATTTGATAAACAGAATATTCCATAGGTGGCTTAGCTGCCACTTTTGCAAGTTTATTGATAGATTCAATAATAGTTTTTAAATGTTTATGAGCATATAATATACCGCCTAGCATAACTGATTCTGGTAAACTATTAGCTTCTGATTCAACCATCAAAATAGCATCTTCAGTACCAGAAACAACCAAATCTAAAGCTGACTCTTTTAAATCTTCTTTATTAGGGTTTAGAATATATTTACCATTACTATAGCCAACTCTTACACCAGCTATAACATCATTATAAGGGGCACCAGTAATAGCTAAAGAAGCAGAAGCTCCTATTAACGCTAATATATCTGGTGAAAATGAACCATCATAAGATACAACAGTAGCTACTATTTGAATCTCATTAAAAAAACCATCAGGGAAAGATGGTCTAATAGATCTATCTATCAACCTGGAAATAAGTATTTGCTCTTCAGAAGGTCTACCTTCTCTTCTTAAAAAACCGCCTGGAATTTTACCCGCAGCATAAGTTTTCTCTAAGTAATGTACCGATAATGGAAAAAAATCTTGACCATCCGCCACAGATTTCTTTACTACTGTAGTAACTAATACAACATTATTCCCACAACTTACCGTTACTGACCCATCTGCTTGACGAGCCATTCCTCCTGTTTCAAGAACAATTTCTTTGTTTCCTAATTCAAAGATTTCTCTAAATATTTTCACAGTTTAACCTTATTTTTTGATTTTATACGATGTAAGAACAACTAAGATGAGATTTTATTATCTACGTAGGTTTAGTTTTTTGATTAGGCTACGGTATCTTTCTACATCTTTATCATGTAAATAGTCTAATAATTTACGACGTTGACTTACAAGTCTTAAAAGACCTCTTCTTGAGTGATTGTCTTTTTTATGAGTTGCAAAGTGACCTTGAAGGTCATTAATTCTTGCAGTTAAAAGTGCAACTTGAACCTCAGGGGAACCAGTATCACCTTCTGACTGTTGATTTTCTTTAATGATGTTTTGCTTATCTTGAGCTGTTAACATAACTTTTCTCCGTTTGTTTTCTTGATTATAATTAACTTTAGATAAACCGCACAAAGGAACAGTTTACCAACGCATAATTATATACTATAAAGATCTAAAAAACAAAAGTTTTAGTTATTAACATTATCAGGTTCAATACCTAAGATCTGTAAGCTATTTAAAGCTACATTTGCAAAAACTGGAGCAGCAACTGAACCACCCCCATAATGATCCCCTTTAGGATCCTTAATTGTTACAACTATCGCCAAATCAGGATGGCTCGCTGGTACCATGCCAACAAAACTAGCCAAGTATTTAGCTCCATAAGTTCCCCCTTCTAACATCCTAGCAGTACCTGTTTTACCAGCAACATGATACATAGGGATTCTAGCTTTAGGACCTGTTCCACCCATCCCTTCAACGACAGATTCCATCATACTTATCATTTCTTTAGAGTCTTTTTTTGATAGAACAGGCCTTGAATTAATTTGTTCTCCAGGTTGTCTTTTTAAAATTGTCGGTTTGATATACTGACCATCATTGGCAATTGCTGATACTCCAGCTACTAGTTGTAAATCTGTGGCATTCATCCCATAACCAAATGATAAAGTTGCAAGTTGGAAATCTCCCCATTGATCTGTAGGAGGAACATATCCATCTCTTTCTCCAGGAAGCTTTATACCTGTTTTATCACCAAAACCAAAATTTCTTAAAGAAGATTCAAGTATAGTTGGATCTGTTAGGCTTAGTATCATCTTTGAAATACCAACGTTACTTGATTTCATTAGAATATATCTAAGATCTGCATCACCATAATCTCTTTCATCACGCACTGTATTTCTACCGATACGATAATATCCAGGGTGAGTATCAATAACAGGCTCATTCGCACTCACATCATCTCCGTAAGTAAGTGCTGTAGCAGCAGCAAAAGTCTTCATCACAGAACCTAACTCATATACATCAGTAACCGCTCTATTTCTTCGCCTATCAGGATACGCATCAGCCATACTGTTCGGGTTATAAGATGGATAGTTTGCCATAGCCAATATCTCACCAGTATGAACATTCTCAACAATTACAGAACCTGCTTCGGAATTAGTTTTAATCACGCCTTCTTTTAAATATTTATATGCGACATATTGAATTCTAGAATCAATACTTATCTGTAAATTATGACCATTTTTAGGCTCAATATACTTATCTTCATTTTTAGATGCAACACCTCCATGAAGATCTTTTTTGTACTCAAAATACCCATCATGACCTGTTAGAAACTTATTAAACTCAAGCTCAAGCCCCTCTTGACCCTTACCATCAATATTAGTAAATCCAACAATCTGTGAAGCTACCTCTGCTAATGGATAATAACGTTTGAACTCACGTATTACATGAATACCTGTTATATCAAGATCTTTAATTTTCTGTGATAAATATGGCTGAACTTTTCGCTTGATATATACAAAGCCACTACGTCCCTCTCTAGGTTTAACCTGTCTTTCAATTTTTTCTCTTTCTTTCTTAGATAAACCTAAAATATCCATAACTTTTTTCAGTTCCGGACTATTAGCTTTTACATAAAAAGGGTCTACCCAAATAGTATCAACTGGCGTACTTATAGCTAGAGGATTTCCATTTCTATCAACGATTATCCCTCTATAAGCTTTGATATTTATACTTCTATCACTACGGTTATCGCCTTCTTGCTTTAATCTTGGATACTGTATAGTTTCCATATACGTAAGCTTAAAAAATAATACACAGAAACTTATAATAAGAAGGACAATAACAACAAGGTGTCTAAGCTTAGGTCGATAGTTACTCATTATTCGAGTCCTCCCCTTGCTCATTTAGAAAACGTAAATCAGCCTTAGTTGGCAAAGACATTTTTTCTTTTTCTGCAAATTTTTCAACAGCAGTTGGTGCAGCTAAGGAGCTATATTCTAAAACAATCTGGCTCCATTCCTCATCTAGTTTAGAATCTTCTACAATTAAATCTTTTTGTTGATTTAATTGTAGCTTATATTCAAAACGCACAACAATCAGACTAAATGCTGTTATTAACAAAATAAATAACAATGCAAAAGATATCCCAACAGTCTTTCTAAAGAAACTATTTCTAAGCGACTCAAAAAGTCTTATTCTAATTTGACGGTTTGTTAACATCATAGTTTTTCTACCACCCTTAAAATAGCACTTCTCGAGCGAACATTTTGATCAAGTTCATCCTGATTTGCTTTAGATTTTTTTGTAATCCATTTTAGTTTTATAAGACTATTATCTTGAGGTAACATCTTAGTAATACGATTAACTTCTTGCTTTGGAGTAATCAAAGATGTGAATTTTTGCTTAACAATTCTATCCTCTAGTGAGTGGAAGGATATCGCAGCAATCCTTCCACCAGTTTTAATAACATCTAAGATATCTCCTAACAAATCTTCTAAATCACCTAGTTCATTATTAACATAAATTCGTAGAGCTTGAAAACATCTAGTTGCAGGATTTTTCTTTTCTCTCTTACCTATTGTTTCTCTTATAAGGTTTGATAACTCTAGAGTAGTTTTTATACTACCATTTTCCTGTATATACGACTTTACTCTCTGAGCAATTTTTTTTGCAAAACGTTCTTCACCATAAACTTTAAATATATAAGCTAGGTCTTCAACAGATAAATCATCTAAAGCTTGACTTGCTGTAACCCCACTACTAGTATCCATACGCATATCTAAAGGACCATCATGCATAAAGCTAAATCCTCTATCAGCATTATCTAACTGTGGCGAAGAAACACCAAGATCCATAATAATACCATCTATTTTACCTAAAAGATTATTTTGCTGACAATACTTATAGATATTAGCAAAGCTTGTATGAACTATTTCAAAATTATCAGATGTAAAATTATCATTAGCATAGTGTATAGCATCAAGGTCTTTATCAAAAGCTATTAAACGTCCATCATTTAATTTACTTAGTATTGCTCGAGAATGTCCACCTCTTCCAAAGGTTGCATCAACATAAATACCTTCCGGGTTTATATTTAAATCATTTATTGATTCTTGTAATAATACTGAAAAATGCATTTGTTATGCCTTGACTAATTCATTAGTTAGTTTTTTAGCCTTTGAAAAATCTGTCTTACCAGACCCTAATTTAGGTATATCAATAACTTTAAAATAATTTGTTGGTTTATATAAATTTTCTATACCAGAGTGTCTAACAATATCTTTTAAATCACTTGGCTCCAAACTTTCTAAAGTATAGAGTAAACTAATTATCTCACCACGTTTAGTATCTGAAGTGGCAACAGCCAGAACTTCAAAATCAATTTGATGAGAATCGTATCCTTTTTCTCTCAAAGCATCATAAACTTTTTGCTCAAGAAGACCCAAACTTACCATTTCACCAGCTACTTTAGCAAACCTAGAGTATCTATCAACAACAGTTAAATACCCTTCGCCATCAATCTTACCTTTATCTCCTGTTATGTACCATATATGACCACATTTCTCTATCATAACTTCACTAGTCTTCTTAGGGTCATTAAGATAATAATCCATCTTATTAACGCCTCTGTAGATAATCATACCTTCAGTACCTGTTGGAAGCTCCTCGTGAGACTCAGGATGTATAATTTTAAACTGCCCACCTGGCACGGTAAGTCCAACTGTTCCTATCTTATTTGGCGATTTTGTTGGTCTATTAACTGCAGCAACTGGTGAAAGCTCTGTAGTGCCATAACCTTCGTTAATTACCTTATCAAATTTCTCTTCAAACATTGAGCGTACTTCTTTTGATAATTTTTCTGCCCCAGTAACAATAAGCCTAATAGTTGCAAAATCTTCTTTTTCAACTGACTTATTCTTTGTATAAATTCTTAAGAATGTTGGCGTTGCACAAAGTACAGTAGTTTTATTTTTCCTAACTAAATTTGCCACACCTTTAGCATCTGTCGGATCTGGATGACATGCAATATAGCCACCTTGAAAAAGAGAAACCAATGATATAGTCAAACCAAAGGCATGAAAGATTGGCAATATCCCAGCTACAGAGTCATTATCTTTACACTCAATAACATTTGTACTTTGATAAACATTTGCTAGAAGATTTTTCTGTTTAATAGCAATACCTTTTGGTACACCTTCACTACCGCTACTAAAGATTATAAAAGATAAATCTTCTAGTTTTGTTGGTTTGATGTATTTCTTAACAAGCCAATCTGCAGGCAATAGCTTCATGCTTAGTAGCGTTTTAATTGCTTCTAGTTTTGTAATTTTAGCTTTGATATCTTCAAGATAAACAATTTTACAAGTTGAGAATACTTCCTCAACAAAGAAACCTTTATGTGTAAGTTTCTCAACAAATGCCCCAGAAGTTATAATAGTTTTAATATCGGCATTTTTTATCGCGTGTCTTAAAGCATCTTCTGAAGCAGTGTAATTAAGATTAACTATTGATTTAGCACTCATCATTAATGCTAAAATTGCTAGGTAACCACCACCGCTTGTAGGCAAACATATCCCAACATTATCTTCACTTTCAGTAATTTCCTGGAGCTTTTTAGACATTAAAGCAGCCCCAGTCGTAAATTTATATCCGTCTAAACTAACCCCGGTTGTATCTGTTAGGACAAGGTTGTTTTTCGCATTTAGCATTTGCCTAAACCATATTTCTGCTGGAGCTTTAAGTAATTGCAAATATTCTTCCCATGCTCTTACAGATAAATCTTCCATTTCCTCATTTAGAGTTCTTAAACTTTGTAAAGTAGAAATATCAAAGAATACTTGCCTATCTAAATTTTTGCGTTTAGGAAAACTTGGCATTTCAGGGCCGCAGATAAACATTAAAAATCTATGATCATTTTGCTCTAATTGAGAAATAAGATTTTTATTAACTAGCAATACACCTTGATGATCCCAAAAACTAATATGATCAACAAAACCAATACCAATCTTTTGCATAGTTTTTTCTAGACCTTTAGCTCGCTCATCAAAAGTATCTAGCACTGTAATATTTTGGCTATCTAAAAATGTTTTTAGTGCTAGAACACTAATAATACTTGTATCGTTAGCAACAATTATCGAGCCGTTCTTAAACTGTCTAAAATCAATTTCTTTATTACAATCATATATATAAGATTGATTAAGTCTTTTATGGATAGAAGATTTAAGCTGATTTAGGCGCATTTTTATCCTATGTTAATTGACAATGTAAACTTACTGCATAGGATATTATGTTATCATATACTCACATTAATTTTTATAACAATATAACATTTATGCCAGAACTTCCTGAAGTAGAAACAGTCAAAAGAGGATTGACTAAAAATATTATTGGTAAAAAAATACTTGATGTAGAGACATATACAGAAAAACTCCGCTATCCAATTGAAAATACCCAATTATCAAATATTAAAAATAATGAAATAAGAAATGTTCAAAGAAGAGGTAAACATCTGATAATAACATTAAAAGATGATTTACAACTTATAATTCATCTAGGAATGTCTGGAGTTATAAAAATTAAGGAAACAAAGCAGTATGACAGAATCAAACATGATCATATAATTTTACGACTTTCAGACAACATTAGTATAATCTATAACGATCCGCGTAAGTTTGGCTACTGGCTAATAAACTCTAATAACTCGCCACTTGAACATAAAGTTTTGGCTTCTCATGGTGTAGAACCTCTAACAAATGATTTCAACGCTAAATACTTAGTAACAAGACTCTCTAAGACATCTAGAAAGATTAAACAAACCATTATGGATAACTCTATAGTCGTCGGCGTTGGAAATATTTATGCAAGTGAGGCACTTTTTGATAGTAATATATTACCAACTAGAGCTTCTAACACCATTACTAAAAAAGAAGCTGAAAAACTCACGATATCTATAAAAAAGATACTAGAAAAAGCTATTGCTGAAGGTGGTACTACTCTTAAAGACTATAAAAACATAGAAGGAAAACCTGGTTACTTTACTCAACAACTTAATGTTTATGGCAGAGTAAACCAAGAATGCTATACATGTAATACAAAAATTCAAAGCCTAGTAATTGGTCAAAGAAACACTTTTTACTGTAAGAAGTGCCAAAAATAATTCACATATTTAAGAAATATTGATGTATCGAAGCATCATTTGTTAGCTCAGGATGAAAACTACTGACTAGAACATTTCCCTGTCTAACTAAGACTGGTGAATGATTATAGCTAGATAGAACGTCCACATTATCTCCAATAGATACAAATCTGGGAGCTCTAATAAACATACCTGATATACTTCCACCATCAAACTCAAGGTTTGTAATAAAACTATCTAGCTGTCTACCATAAGCATTGCGCTCAACTGTTAAATCTATTAGCCCAAGATAACTAGGTCCTTTTGATAAGATAATACTCCCAGCACAAGTACCAAAAACAGGTTTTTTACTACAAAAATCACGCAATTTATCAAATAAAGAATGTTTCGCTAGTACATTTAAAAGTGTAGTACTTTCTCCACCTGGAATAACCAACTTATCAATACTCTCAAAATCAGCACTAGATTTTACTAACCTCACATCAGCACCCAAAGATTTAAGCATATCGCTATGCTTTGCATAAGCTCCTTGAATTGCTAAGACGCCTACTTTTACTGACATTACCAACCTCTTTCTGAGAACTTTTCAAAATCACAGTTAATACCTGTCATCGGCTCTCCAAGATCCGTTGAAACTTCAGCAAGCAACTTAGGATCATTATAGTAAGTAACTGCACTTACTATAGCTTTTGCTCTTTTTAATGGATCCGCTGATTTAAATATACCTGATCCAACAAAAACTGATTCAGCACCTAATTGCATCATCAATGCTGCATCTGCAGGAGTAGCAACACCACCAGCAGAAAAATTTGGTACAGGTAGCTTACCATTTTTATGAACATATCTAACAAGCTCATATGGGGCTTGCATATTTTTTGCAATAGACATTAGCTCTGTTGGATCGGCACTTTTAATATAGTTTATATCTCTAGTTACTTGTCTTAACTGTCTCACAGCTTCAACAATATTTCCTGTACCAGCCTCACCTTTTGTCCTAATAAGAGCAGCTCCTTCACCTATTCTTCTTAGAGCCTCGCCTAGATTTGTACACCCGCATACAAATGGTACTTTAAAACTTCGTTTATCAACATGATTTATCTCATCTGCTGGGCTTAAAACTTCACTTTCATCAATAAAGTCAACACCTAAAGATTCTAAGATCTGAGCCTCAACAAAATGACCTATCCTTGCTTTTGCCATTACAGGTATAGATACCACAGACATGATTTCTTTGATAAGCTTTGGATCAGACATTCTAGCTATACCGCCATCTTTTCTGATATCAGCAGGCACTCTCTCAAGAGCCATCACAGCCACAGCACCAGCTTCTTGAGCTATTTCAGCTTGTTGTGCATTTACAACATCCATTATAACTCCACCTTTTAACATCTCTGCTAAACCCGTTTTTAAGTTGATTTCAGACATTTTAGAGTACTCCTTTTTGATTTAGTGAAATAAAATACAAGCAACATTATAATATCTTCAACCGCTATAGATAAATTATTTTTTGTTAATAATAAAAACTATTCTCAGAAATATAATTTTATTTAACTCTAAGCTTGGGTTGCTGGAGCTAGCATTTTGATAGTTTTTGTATCTGTATTAATCTCAACTTTATCACCTGTAGGCAGTGTAAAGTTATTTTCACCATGTCCAAAGCTTGCACCCATAAAAGAAGGAATCTTATTTTTAACGAGGTAATACTTAAGTATGCCTTTTAAGGTTTGCTCACCTCTAATAGGCTTTTCACATTTTGTACATTCGCCAAAAACAAAACCATTAATTTTACTGAAAACCCCAGCCAATTGTAGCTGATTCATCATCCTATCTATCTGATAGTTCTTTTCATCAACTTCTTCTACAAATAAGATCTTACCCTTCCAGTTAGGTTCATATTTAGTTCCAATTAAAGCTACTAAATTGCCTAGATTGCCACCTAAGAGAACACCCGTAGCTTTTCCAGGATAAATTGTTTGGGTAGGAGTAACACTTTTAAATATTGCTTTCTTAGAATCAAAAAGAACTTCTTTCATATATTTTCTAGAGAAGTCTGGCCAAGGCTCTACACCTAAGGGTCCATGAAATGTAATTAATCCAGTTTCTTTATTTATAGCTAAAAGCAAAGAAGTTATATCACTAAATCCTATTATGATTTTTGGGTTCTTCGCTATTTGGCTATAGTTAATTAGTGGTAGTAATTGAGCACTACCCCAACCACCTCTAATTTCATAAATAGCCTTAACATTAGGATCGGTAAATGCATTATTTAAATCTTGTGCTCTATACTTTGCCTTAGCAGAAAAATAGCCATCTTGGTAAATAGGATTAACATAGTGCCCTAATTTAACCTTCAAACCTAAAGACTGTAATTTATCTATAGAATCTTGGATTTGCTCAGATGCTACAGCTGATGCTGAGGCTAAAAGTGCTACGGTATCACCTTTATGTAAAGCTTGTGGTCTAACAACATTATTGGCAATAACTATGAAAGGAAACAAGAATATTAAAAAGATAAATTGGCAATACTTATTGATCATATAGTGCCCCAGAAATAACTAATTTAGATTATTTGTTATACATCTAAATTTATAACATTTAGTGCATTTGACTCAATAAAGTTTCTACGTGGCTCAACTTCATCACCCATAAGAGTTGTAAACAAAGCATCAGCTTCAACAGCATCTTTGACAGAAACTTGTAACAATACCCTATTATCTGGATCCATAGTCGTTTCCCAAAGCTGGCCCGGATTCATCTCACCAAGACCTTTATAACGTTGAACATCATTGCCTCTTCTAGCTTCTTGTAATAACCAGTCAATCGCAGACTCAAAATCATCTACATACTCTTTTTTAGATCCTCTTTCCACATATGCACCATCAAAAGATATATCAGACAATACATCACCATATGTAATAAGATCTTCATAGTCTTTAGTTGTAAAGAAGCTATTTTTAACTATATAATCCGTGTCATAACCATTTATATAATGATTAACTCCATAAGAAACTGTTTCTTGATCATCACTATCAATCTCTTTTGATTCTATAAGCTTAAATCTCTCATAAGATAATGCTTTTTCATTACACTTTTCAACAATAGCTTCCCACCACTGTTTAATATCAATATTCTCATCAACATATTTTGTACTATACGCCATAACTCTAAGTAACTTCTCAGGATATGTTTTTGCATATTTTTTAATAACTTTTTCAGATTTTTGATATAACTCATAATAATTAGCTAAGACTTGACCAGATATAACATTACTATTACTAAGATGGATATTAGCTCCTTCAAGACCAATATTACCTAGATATTCTGCTAAAGAATCTTCGTCTTTTAAATATGTTTCTTGCTTACCTTTTTTCACTTTATATAAAGGAGGTTGTGCAATATATAAATACCCTCTTTCTACAAGCTCAGGCATTTGTCTATAGAAAAATGTCAAAAGAAGTGTTCTAATGTGTGAGCCATCAACATCAGCATCCGTCATCAGGATAATTTTATGATATCTAGTTTTATCAGGATTATAATCTTCCTTACCAATACCACAACCAAGCGCTTTAATAAGAGTAGCAACTTCTTGAGAGCCTAACATTTTATCAAAACGTGCTTTTTCAACATTTAGAATCTTACCTTTTAAAGGTAAAATTGCTTGAGTCTTACGATCACGAGCTTGCTTAGCTGAACCACCTGCTGAATCACCCTCTACCAGATATATTTCTGATAAAGATGGATCTTTTTCTTGACAGTCTGCTAACTTACCTGGAAGGCCTGCAATATCCAAAGCTCCCTTACGACGAGTCATATCACGAGCTTTACGTGCAGCTTCACGAGCTTTTGCAGAATCTAAAATCTTCTCGCATACAATTTTAGCTTCTTTAGGGTTCTCTAAAAGAAATTCTTGCAACTTCTCATTTACTAGTGACTCCACAGCTGATTTAACATCTGAAGATACTAGCTTATCTTTTGTCTGAGATGAGAACTTTGGATCTGGAACTTTTACAGACAGTACAGCTGCTAAGCCTTCACGAGTATCTTCTCCTGTTAAAGAAACCTTAAGTTTTTTATTTAAGCCTTCTGATTCTATATAAGAGTTCATTGTTCTAGTAACTGCAGCTTTTAAGCCTGATAAATGAGTACCACCATCGCGTTGAGGAATATTATTTGTAAAGCAGAATATTGATTCTTTATATGAGTCATTCCACTGTAACGCAAGCTCTACTTGAATATCATCCTTGATACCATTTACAGCTATAACATTCTCATGAATTGGTTTTTTACTTTTATTTAAATATTCAACAAAAGCTACAATACCACCATCATATTTAAAGACTTCAGATCTGTTATTAATCTTATCAATAAGCTCTATCTTCACACCAGAGTTTAAAAAAGAAAGCTCTCGAATTCTCTTCATCAAGATATCATAATCAAACTCAACAAAAGAAAAAGTATCTTTACTCGGCTTAAATGTAATTATCGAACCACTTTTATCAGTCTGTTCAAGTTGCTTTAATGGATATTGTGGCACACCATGAGTATACTCTTGAAAATATCTATAACCATTACGACAAATATCTAAAGATAATGATTCAGATAATGCATTTACTACAGATACACCTACACCATGTAAACCGCCTGAAACTTTATAAGAGTTATCATCGAACTTACCGCCAGCATGAAGTATAGTCATTATAACCTCAGCAGCTGATCGGCCTTCTTCTTTATGAATATCTGTCGGGATACCTCGCCCATTATCAGACACTGATACCGAACCATCTTTATTAATGATAACTTTAATGTCATCACAATGTCCTGCTAATGCTTCATCAATAGCATTATCAAGAACTTCAAAGACCATGTGATGTAAACCGCTACCATCATCAGTATCACCAATATACATTCCTGGTCTTTTTCTAACCGCATCTAGACCCTTGAGTACTTTAATACTCGATGAATCATAAGCTTTATTTTCAGACATTAATAAGCTCCAAGTTATATTTTTTATAAACCCAATTAGATACGATTATACCACAAATAAACACTTATATTAATCATGATTCTTAAGTCTGTAAGTAAACATATATAAAATTGTATAAATTAGATTAATAGCTAGAAGTTTAGCTATTTTTTATTTAAAGATATTGATAATAATCATCATATAGGAAATTTTAAGAAATATTTTATTGTAGAATAAGATTAGTCTTATCTTGATTGAGATAGTAAGTAATGAACTAATAAAGGTACTGGTCTACCAGTTGCTTTACAATTTGCAAAATCGCCCATAGCAGAGCCTGCTACATCAAGGTGCGCCCATTCATAATCTTCTGTAAACCTAGATAAAAATAGTCCTGCACATATTGATCCTGCAGCCCTACCACGACTAGAGTTATCCATATCAGCAACTTTACTATCTAGCTTTTTAAGATAAGGCTTGTGTAGTGGTAATCTCCAAACAGGATCACTAGAAGCATTAGCAGCTTGCTGTAAGCTATTTGCTAACTTATCACTATTTGTCATTAACCCAGAAAAAGCATCTCCTAACGCCATTATTATAGCTCCAGTTAAAGTTGCTATATCTATAACAGTTTTTGGTTTGTACTTCCCAATATAAGTTAGAGTATCACATAATACTAGTCGGCCTTCAGCATCAGTATTACTTACCTCAACTGTTATACCTTTCATGCTCTTAAGTACATCACCAGGTCTATATGATCTTGCATCAACAGCATTCTCAGCAAGTGCCATAACACCAACAACATTAACAGGTAAATTAAGCATAGCTACAGTTTTCATAATACCCATAACAGTCGCAGCGCCACCCATATCCATTTTCATAGTATCCATACCTGCTGCAGGCTTAATACAGATACCACCATTATCAAATACTAAACCTTTACCAACTAAAACTATAGGAGCTTGGTCTTCATCTCCACCGTTATACTCCATACAAACTGTATAGTTAGACATATCAGAACCTCTACCAACTGCTAAAGCACACCCCATGCCTTGCTCAGCCATAGCATCCTGATCTAAATAATCTAAATTAAATGCTTCATATTTTGATGTAAGTTCTCTAGCTTCATTTAGCATATAGTCTGTATTACAAATATTTGCTGGTAAGTTTTGTAAATCTTTTGCATAGTTTTGACCGCACGCAATAGCCGAACCAATTTTAGCTGCCTCATCAATATCTTGATCACCTGAATAAACCAACTCGATTTGCTCTAGAGAATAATTCTGTTTCTTTGATTTTAACTGATCAAAAACATAAGTCTCTGATATAAGAGCTCTAATTGTATCTAATGTAAACTGCTTAGCATCACCACTTTCAAATGCATAATCAATATTTACAGAAACCTCTTTTATATCTAGTCTTTTTAGCTCTTCTGCAGCTTTTGCTATTACTTTATCGTATTCTGAAGCTATAAAGTCTTGTCGTAAACCAAGACCTAAAAGAATAACAGTTCTATCAGCATGCAATAATGGCAGCACCTCTGCAGACTTTGCTTTAAATACTTTCCTATCCAGTAAAGATCTCGAGTTTGGACATTCTGTTTCATTGATAAGATTTTGTAAATTCTCTTGTGCTACGATTATTATCTGAGCAGGCATTGTAGCCTGACTATTTACTACTAATTTCATTTACGCTCCATTTATTAATTTTTAGAACAAATTTTAAGGACATAATAACAAAAAAGTATAACTAAAACATTAAAATTTAGCACAGGCAATTGTTAACTACTGACTTTTGTTTATAAAAAATATAAAATTAGTGTTAGTTTAATTTTATCATAAATATAGAGCCAAACATTGATTCTAGAAAAGTACTACAATAGAGATATAGTTAACACATTCACATCTATAACTCTATTTATAATATCTATAGTATCTGCTAACCTTCTTATTAGGCTTTTTCATGAAGCTTATGCAAGAGGGCTAGGGATAGATTCAATAATAAAGTTTGTTATCTTAACTCTTCCAGAAAACGTAAGTTTGATAGCTCCAATAGCTATGTTTCTAGCAATTATTATTTGTTTTGGTAAATACTTTTCAAATAACGAAATGTTTGTAACTCTTGCTGGCGGTGTAACATGGATGGAGATAGTTAAAAACACGCTTAAACCAGCTGTAGTTTTAACTATAATAACACTTGTTACAACAATGTATCTTACTCCTCTTTCAAAACAGACTTCTGACATATACCAGTCATCTTTATCAGCTCAAGCACTATTATCTTCGGTTACTGATGATAAAATCATAAAGATCCCAGGGGGAAAAGTACTATACATAAAAGATAAATCAGGGAACAAGCTACATAATGTTTTTTTATACCAAAAAGATCCAAAAGAAAGTGAATACAAAGTTATAACTGCTCCAAATGCAGAAATTGACTCAAATAGCAAAGCTGCTTATGTTGATTTTAAAAATGTAAACATCTATTCAAGAGATCCCACAACCTTTAAATCAAGTTATGGTAAAGCTGATAAAGCTATTTATACGATTTATGATAATACTATTAGAGATTTTAACCACCAAAGAGTTGATAGATACTACATGCACTCATTAATAGAAAACTTTGACAATAAAGATTCAAAACTTGCAACTGCATGTGAAGGAGAGTTTTTCTCACGTATAAATAACTCCTTATCTGTGCTTGTAGCATCTTTAATTGCTCTAGCGCTTTGTCGTTTGAGGCCAAGACAAAATAAATATGCTAAGTTATTGCCAGCTGTTATTGTATTAGCAATATATCTTTGTACAAATATGTTTATTAATACCTGTATGACTAATGGATCAATACCTGTATGGATAGGTGTATGGTTACCTCATATAGTATTTATAATATTTGCTATCAAAGCTATTAGAAAACAAAATGGATCGTCTAAAAAGGATAAGTAATGCTATTAAATCGTATAGACCGTTATATTTTTAAAACTGTATTTGGTAGCTTTCTAATAGTTACAATAATATTTTGTATTCTCTTTTTCATTTTCACTTATCTTGCACAAGTAAGTAATAACAATAGTAACGCCAGTAATATTGAACTAATTATCAATACTTTTTATCAGCTCCCTGGAATACTTTATACACTGCTACCTGCATGTGCTATGGTTGGTGCTCTTATGGGACTTAGTTTATTAGCTAACCATTCTGAGATCATTATCCTTAGAGCATCAGGACGCTCAACCTTTCAAATAGCTAAAGGAGTTGTTTTAGTTGGTATAATTGGTTCTTTAGTTACTATGGTTTTTGGTGGATACATAGCACCTGTACTTCAAAAAATATCAGATACAAACACAGTTGCATACAACACATATGACCTTTGGTTTAAAACTAAAGATGGTTTGATGAACATTACAGATATCGACCCAAAAAAGAAAACAGCTTTTGGCATTAGAAAATTTATTGTAGAAGATAATAAAATTAAGCAAATACGTTTTGCACAATCAGCAAAATATACAAATGATACTGTAGCAGATGTATTTAATATAAGCACAGTTACATTCCCAACTAAAGATGAACAAAAGCATATTCATGTAGAAATAGGTATAAACAAAACAAATTGGTCAAACCCTATTCCAATATCAGTAGCTCAAGTTATTACTATTAATGATGATAACTATTTAAACTTTAATCAATTAAGTAAGTACATGTTTTCTCGAGGTCAAACTAATGATACAGCTATAGCTTTAAAATTCTGGCAAGAAATATTTCAACCAATATCTTTAATGGTTTTAATACTTTTATCAGTACCTTTAAGTATCGGATCAACAAGGTCATCAACTTTAATAATAAAGCTAATCCTCGGAGCATTTTTTGGTTTTGCATTCTTTATTATTAACCAGATTTTTGGTCCTATTGCTTTAATAATGCATATCCCTCCTATATTTGGAGCTGCAGGCCCAACAGCAGTAGCTTTAGTATTATTAATTTACTTATTTATAAAGTCAAAAGAAACGTAATTAACATATGAACATATCAAAATACTCACTAGATAACGATCTAAACGTATATATAAAAAAAGACTCTCGAGCTCCTGTAGTTTTATCACAAATATGGTACAAGGTTGGTTCAACATATGAACCTAAAAAGCTTACTGGTATTTCTCACATGCTAGAACATATGATGTTTAAGGGTACTGACAAATACTCAAAAGACGATTTAAACAGCATTGTAGAGAACAATGGTGGTCTTCAAAATGCTTTTACAAGCTTTGACTATACAGCCTATTATCAATTTTGGCATAAAAAAAATCTTGAGCTTAGTTTATCTATAGAATCTTCGCGTATGGCAAACTTATTGTTTGATAATAATGAATTTGCTCCAGAAAGAAAAGTTGTTTTAGAAGAGCGCAATCTACGTGTTGATGACAAAGCTTTTAGTTATGCTTTTGAACAATTTATGAAACTTGCTTATCAAACTAATTCTCGCCATTCGCCTATTATTGGCTGGCGAGAAGATATTGAAAACTATACTCTTAGTAATCTCAAAGACTGGTATCAACAGCATTATGCTCCAAATAACTCAAGTATTGTTTTAGTAGGCGATATTGATGAGAAATCAACTATTGCAATGGTAAAAGAATATTTTGGCAATATTCCTAAATCAACTCTTAAAAATTATAACCAAGAACCTAGCTTAATAAACTTTGGCTATAGATACTCAAAGATTAAAAAATCCCCAAATGATACTGATGCTGCAATACTAGGATATATAACCCCTTCTCTAACTACTAACTATGAAGAAAATGATCCTTTCGCACTTATGGTTTTAAATAATATTATCGGTAGTGCTGATGCCTCAATACTACAGCAAAAACTAGTACGAGAAGAAAATCTATGTTGCCATATCGATAGCGAATACTCACCTTTCATAAAAGGAGAAGATATATTCATTATCACAGCTATAGCTAATCATGATCAAGATTTAGAGAATATTCAAGAAAAGATAGAGAGAACTATAGATAATTTAAAAACAGCAGGTATTTCTCAAGAACAATTAAATAGAGCTAAAGTAACTATAAAAGCTGATAAAGTCTTTGCTATGGACTCCCTAGAAACTCAAGCAAACCTTATTGGCTCTCTGGCTAGTATCAACCTTGATGTTGATTACTATAAATATTTAGAAAAACTTTATGATGTGACTGTTGAAGATGTAAATCGAGTTCTTAATAAATATTTTAACAAAGAGAACCTTACATCTTTACATTTACTAAGAGATTAAACAATGATCCAAAAATTTAATATAGATAACACACCAATATATTTTCAAGAATCACAAAGCCTTCCAATGCTAGATATACAGCTAAACTTCAGAGCAGGTTCAGCATTCGATGGTAATTTGAACGGTCTAGCTGATCTTGCTGTAAGTATGTTTGCAACTAAAACACAAATATCTAGTGAGCAAGAGCTTATAAATAAGATCACAGACATTGGTGTATCAATACATGCTGAAACCACTAAAGAGTTTTTTAACATTAAAATTCGTCTGCTAAATGATAAGGAAATTATTGATAAAACTATTAAGATCCTTCATGAGATATTTACAGCTCCTGATTTTGACCAAAATATATTAGATAGAGAAAAAATCCAAACTCTAACTCATATCAATTACCTAACTCAGCAGCCTAATTATTTAGCATCTCTAGAGTTTTCAAAAAATATTTTTGCAAATAATCCTTATAAACATCCTGTTATTGGCTATGAAAATAGTGTTCAAAATATAAGCATTAAAGATATAGAAGGTTTCTTTAGTAAATATATTTGTGCAAATAATTCTAATATTTGTATTGTTGGGGCTGTTGAGCTAGATCAAGCAAGAGATATCTCTCAACAAATTCTAGACTCATTGCCTAAAGGTGTTAAAAATACTCTATCATTTGAACAAAAAGCAAATAATACAAAAATCATTAAAAAAACTTTTGATAGTAAACAAACATCTATTTTAATGGGACATCAATTATTGCTAGATATAAGTGATCCTTTATATTTTCCACTAAAACTAGGTAATGAAATACTTGGTGGCGGAGGCCTAAATTCACTATTATTCAATAAAGTACGTGAAGAGCTTGGGTTAGTTTATAATATTGGTAGCAATGCAAACCTTAACCCAGATTATGGTAGTTTTGTAATATCTGCTCAAACTAGTAATCCAAAGCTAGCTCTAGAAACTATAAATGATGTTTATAGTAATTTCATCCAAAGTATAGTAGATGATGAAACTCTAGAAAACTCAAAAAAACATATTGAGGGAACTCACTTAATTAGCTGTGTAAAAAATAGCTCAAAGTTAAATATGTTATCATCTATAGCAAATAAAGATCTAGCTATAGATTTCTTTGACACCTATGTTGGAAACATCAAAAATGTAACTGCTCAACAAATACACGACTCATTCTTACAAATTCAACAAAATAAATTTATAACTGTAATGGTTGGAGATGTTTAACTGTGAAAACAAACACTATTCGTGTAGTTTCTGGAAAATATAAAAACCGCAGACTTAAATTTCCTAACATAAATGGTCTACGGCCTACTTCTGATCAGCTCAAAGAAACTATATTTAACTGGCTTGCTCCTTATATACATGACAGTGTTTGTATTGATGCTTTTGCTGGTAGTGGTAGCCTAGGTATCGAAAGTTTATCCAGAGGTGCTACTAAAGCTATATTTTATGAACTTAATTTTAAAGCTCTACAGCAAATTAAAGATAATCTTAAAACACTTGATATCTTAAATTTTGAAATAGCTAAGACTGATAGTATAAAAGCTCTTACAAAACTAGATATCAAAGACTCTCAGCTAATTATATTTCTTGATCCACCTTTTAATAAAAATCTAGTTCCCAAAGCACTAACCTCAATAGCTGAAAATAAACTTATTACCAAAGACTCTATCATATATATTGAAACTGAGAAGCAGGCCAAATACTCACTAGATGGCTTTGATATTCTAAAAGAAAAGAGTACTTCTAATATTTGTGCAAAACTAATCATAAAAAAGATTTAATTTTGAAAAATAATCTCTAAAATAATAGCCATCTATAAGCTATTGGAGATAGCGATGTATCATATTGGTATTACAGGACCATTAATTTTTACCATAATGTTTCTTTTAGGAATAATTGCTGAAAGTATGACTGGGGTTATATCATCCTCAAGAAGAAATATGGATGCTTTTGGAGTCGTTACCATTGCCCTAACAACGGCTTTAGGTGGTGGCGTAGTAAGAGATGTATTATTAGGTAACTTACCTGTAACTATTATCTTAAATCCTCACTATATAGTTATCTGCTTATTTTTCTCAATCATAGCTATTTTTACGCAAAAATATGTAAATAAATTTTATAAAATATTTTTAATACTTGACTCTATAGGTCTTATTGCTTTTGCATATATAGGTAGTTCTATAGCATATCATGTCTGCACTGCTGTTTTTGCTATGCACTTTTTTAGTGTATTTATCGTTGGTATTGTTATTGCTATTCTTAATGGTGTTGCCGGAGGAATTATGAGAGACATGATTTGTAATGATATTCCTGTTGCATTCACATCTGAGCTATATGCCTCTGTAGCAGGGATAGTTGGTGGTATGAATATTGTATTTATATATCTAAATATAAACTTATACTTAAGTGCCGCAATAATAATAGGCATTGGACTAACTATAAGAATAATGTCTATAGTATATAAATGGAAGCTGCCTATTATTTAGCACAAATATAAATTGATTATGAAAATTATTAAAAACCTCTTATTACTTATTTTACTCATCCCTTGTTCACTAATTGCTGAGCAAAAAATAGTTAATGGTATACCTATTAATATCTTAAAAGGTTCTAACTATGAGATGGGAGTAGAATATGGCCAACAAATGCGCCAACAAATGTCAGAGTCATTAAAAATTATTGAAAACTATTATATAAAGCAAAAAGGACTTACTTATAACGATTTATTTAAACAAGCAAATGAACTTTATAAAAGGTTTCCTGATAAATATAAATCTATACTTAAAGGTGCTGCTAAAGGAGCTAATATAAGTCTAAATGATGAAATTATACTTAATGGTATGGAAACTCTTGTTGTAATAAAAGCAGCTAAACCAAAATTAAACAGCGGTTGTGCCTTTGCTTCTATTTCACAAAAAAGTAGCTACTCAAATAGCAGAATAATTCTTAGAAATTATGACTACTCAAAACCATTTAATAAAATTAGTAAGCTTCTAAGTATTACAACTTTCAATTTTAGTACAGGTTATCCTGTAGCTATTATAGCTATGCCAGGTCAACTATACTGTCCATCTTGTTTAAATAGTAAAGGTGTATTTATAGAATTAAATAATGGCTTTTTATCTGGTGGCTCTTCAGTAAATGCAAATAAAGAAACTATGCTTATACAAATGCTTAGTATGTTAAGAACCTCTAAAGATATAGCTCAACTTAATAATAAGCTAGAAGCTACTCAATCAGATTTTTCACTAATTATTAATGCTGGAGATAGCAATAACACTATTTCTTATGAATACTCTTCGACTAAAGGCCACAAAAAAGATAATATACAACCAAACTCAAATTTTGTAGTAACTAATAACTTTCTTAGCCCTAAGTGGGGAGACTTAGTACCAAAACCAAATATAAAAACTATGGGTTCAAGCATAACAAGAAGAAGCAACCTTACAAAACTTATAGAGAGCTATCAAACGATAGATATTCCTACAGCTAAAAAAATAATGGATACAAATGTAAGAAATGGCGGTGCTAAAAATCCATATACTATTTATCAGATAATCTATGATACTAAGGCAAAAAATATATATCTAAATCTAGAAGATAATAAAGGATGGAGGGAAATTCCTTTTAAAGATATATTCTAGATACCACTGTGAAAGCGAAATTCATTGTCAGCAGATAATATAAGCTCTTTTTCTACCTCACCTATTCTTTTTATATCTTCACCTATATCTTTTGATGAGTATTTCTCAGCAAATGTTAGATAAATAGTAAAATGCCTTTTTTCAGATTCTAATAAACCATTATAAAACTTTTGTAGATCATGATCTAAGTACGGTGCAACTTTTGCAAATCTTTCACAAGATCTAGCCTCAATATATGCTCCTATTATTAATGCATCTATAAATCGCCCTTCTTTATCAGTACGAGCTGTTTTTATAAGTTGACTAGCATATCTTGATGCTGAAATAGCCTTATATTCAATATTACGTCTTTTTAAAATTCGCATAACTTGCTCAAAGTGAACAAGCTCCTCTCGAGCTATTTTTGACATCCTTGTCACTAAATCATACTTGTCAGGATGGCGATAAATATATGTCATTGCTGATGAAGCAGCCTTCATCTCGCAATGAGCATGATCTATTAGCATTAGTTCAATATTATCTAAAGCTTTCTTAATCCATTGATTAGGAGTTTCACATAATAAAAAGTTTTCTATGGTTGCAAAATTAGCATATTGAATTTTTGTCATTTATGATTATTAAGATTCTAATAAGAAAATACCCAATATTATATACATAAAACACCTCAAAATGTGTATTTTATATTAAAAGTATTTTTAAGTCTTTTTAACACTATAATCGATGACTAATATATCTATAACGCCTAAGTTTAAACTGTAAATATTATCTACTAAATTCCAAATAAAATTTAACTTCTGTATCACACAATACCCGAATAAACTTTACAAAGTTGTAATATTAAATAAAAATAGTGTAAACTAAACGTCCTTTTTAGCAAAAGATAGACTAATGATTAAACAAGAAGATAAAATTAAACTTATTTCAAAAGCTATAGAGGCATTTCACAATGCATATGCTCCATACTCAAATTTCAAAGTTGGTTCTGCTTTGCTTATGAAAAGTGGTGAAATAGTTTTAGGTGCAAATATTGAAAACTGTGCATATGGACCATCAAACTGTGCCGAACGTTCAGCATTATTTAGTGCATATAGCCAAGGCTATATCAAAGATGATATCACTATGATAGCAATTGTTACAGATACTCCTAAAGCTTCAACTCCTTGTGGAGTTTGTCGCCAAGTAATAGCGGAGCTAATGGATAAAAATTGTCCTATTATTTTATCGAACCTAGATCAATCAGATGTTAGAGAAACAGATATAGAAAAACTTTTACCAGATAGCTTTGTTTTAGTTTAAAGCTACTTAATTAAATTTTCATATAAGTATTTCTTTAATTTTAATATCTTTTTGATTTCATAACATAAGCACATCATATATAGTTTTAATTAGGTTCTGTGCACAAAAAATATAAATTAGATTGAAAATAGCTAAACCGTTGTTATTTAAAAGTTGAAAGGCAGTAAATATCAAGGGTTTAGCAAATGCATTATCATATAAAAGAAGT
>NZ_JBGCTX010000009.1:0-45286 GCF_041102755.1 Francisella sp. 19X1-34 | reverse complement strand
CCAGCTTTTTTCTTTTTGTAATCAATTGACTTGCTTTGTAATTCTTTATGATAAATAATACAAAAGTCGTCTATACGGCAAAAGGTTGAAATAAGTTGATCTATCATTATTAGTGGTTTTTTAACGGTTTTTCGCTTATTTTAACCTAATAATACTCTCAAACCTTTAATCTACTATACTTTTAATTCCGAACTGAGGTTATATATAACATTATCATTTCTTTGGAGTTAATATGTTTATCTATTCTTAACAAGAACTATCAGAAATTGATAAACAATGCATAACATACTAGAACTCGAACAGGATATTTAAGGCTAATTTATAATTAAAATACTTAGATGTATTGATAAGGAATCTATTCCTAGTCATTTAGATAATTAATAACATGCTCAATAGCCATATTTGCTTTAGATACCAGAGCTTCTTGAGTGTTAAAGCCAATATGTGGCGTAGCAATAATATCATCTCTATTTAAAAGTATGTGGTTTGACTGCAAAGGTGGCTCTATATCAAATACATCAATGGCAGCACTTTTGAGTTTTTTATTATCCAAAGCTTCTATTAAATCATGTTGATTAACAATTGGTCCTCTTGCACAATTAATCAAATAAGCAGATGGTTTCATCAAATTAAAATAATGTTTATTAATCATACCTCTAGTATCACTATTTAATGGTATATTTAAACTAATAAAATCACTTTGCTTAAATAAACTCTCAAGATCATCTAAAGTGCTTTTAGAATTATATTTAATCGTTTGCATCCCAAAAGCATCAGCTAAACTTTCTAATTTTTTACCAATATTACCATAGCCTACTATCCCAAGCTTTTTACCTTTTAACTCAGTTCCAGTATTTGTTGCTATACCATTAGCCATGTTATTATTGTTGTTTACAATATCTCTAGCAAGACAAACCATAAAGCCAATTGTTAGCTCGGCAACAGCACTATTTGCATATCCTGCAGAATTCTTAACAACAATCCCCTTTTCTTGAATAGCCTCCGCATTTATATGATCAGTCCCAGAAAAGGCCACAGAAATAAACTCTAAATGATCAAGTTGACTAATAACATCATATGAGAGCACTCTATTTGTTAAGATAATAATATTTGCTAAGCTTAAACTCTCTAAAAGCTTCTGGTCATCATATCCGCGACTGTCAAAAATAGTTAAACTATGACCCTTAAATATTCCTGATAGTTTAGACTCTTGTTCACTCGTCATGCCAATTGGCTCAATAATTACTATATTTTTCACACTAAACTCTCAAATAAATATAATTAGTGCAATTATGATAGCCCTTAAAAGCATGAAAATAAACTATTAGTTATTTAACCTTTTACCAAACAAACTACTTCCAATTCTGACATCCGTACTTCCATACTGTATAGCTAGCTTATAATCAGCACTCATCCCCATCGATAGCCTATTTAGTACTAAATCTTGTGAGAGTTTTGAATTAACTAAATCAAAAAAACTTTTCATTCTTTTAAAGCTCTCTTGTGGCGATGCTGATTTAGCTGGGATGCACATTAGACCAATTATTCTTACTCCAGCTAAGTGCTTTGATCTTTCGACACACTCAACAACTTCTTTGTATTGAGAAGATTTAAATCCTGACTTATTAGAATCATCATCAATATTTATTTGCAAATATACATCTATCACCTTACCTAACTTACAAGCTGATGCACTAATCTTCTCAAGATGCTCAACTTTCTCAACACTTTGTATCGAGTTAGCATATTTGACTATATGCTTTATTTTGCGAGACTGCAAAGACCCTATAAAGTGCCATCTTAAATCAGGAAGCTGTTGAGCTTTTTGCTCAAGCTCTTGAAAATAGTTTTCACCAAAATCTTTTTGCCCTAATTCTGCTAGATATTTTATTTTTTCTAGTGATTGATATTTACTTACCGCAAGTAAGTTTGCATGATTTGCTATAGTCTGATTAATCGCTGTAAAAGCATCCTTTATATAATCTTTATTAAGCATTTTTTTCTCATTATGATTAGATTTCTTTCCGCTTTTAAAAAAGGAACTTTTATTTGAATTTTTTGTGCATCTAACGGTAATTTCACTAAATTTTGCTCTTCTAAGTCAGGGCCTTTCATTGCGAGCATTTGATTATTCTTTGTTAAAAACTGCTTACATAACTCATAAAATGTATCAACAGAGCTAAATGCTCGCGAAATAATATTATCAAAGTTTCCCTCTAAGCTTTCAACTCTACAGTTGATAGGAATTATATTGTTCAAATTTAAAGATTTTTTGACATTCTTAAGAAACATAATCTTTTTACCAACACTATCAACTAATGTAAATTGATGATCCGGATATAAAATAGCAAGCACTACCCCAGGCAAACCACCACCCGTTCCAACATCTATAGTTGATGAACCTTTTATATACTTAGCAACAGCTAAACTATCAAACAAATGCTTAACTAGCATATCTTCAATATTCTTGATCGCTGTCATATTATAGACTTTATTCCATTTTTCTAATAATTTTAGGTAGTCTATCCATAGGTCAATTTGTGTTTTGGTTGCTTGAATATCTAGCTCAGCCAAAGCCTGTCTAATTTTGTTATTCATATCCATTTTCTAGAAATATAATTTTTATATAAGCTATAATAAGTTATATTATAAGCCTTAAAAAAAATAGTTGGGATTTAAAATTTTATAAATCTCAAAGGTGACACATATAATATGATTTTATCAAGAAAATTTGGTGCCGCAATGATTATATCTGGCACTTGTATCGGAGCTGGAATGTTGGCTATCCCAGCGACAGTTGCCAGCTGTGGTTTTTTTATTGGTTCTATATTGATCATTTGTATTTGGGCATTAATGACATTCACAGCATTAGTACTAGCGGAAGTGAACCTAAAAATGGATGATGGTTCAAACTTTATAGAGATGACAAGTAAAACTCTTGGGCCTATTGGTGTAGGTATTGTCTGGATATGTTATGTTTTGCTACTTTACTCCCTTGTAGCTGCTTATACAGTTGGTGGAGGATCATTACTATCTACAACTTTAAGCAGCTTTAGCATTAACCTTTCCGAAAAATCTACAGGTATTATTTTTATATTAATATTAGGCGTATTTATCTATATCAGTACTAGAGTTGTTGATCATGTCAATAAGCTAATATTAACAGGAAAGCTTCTGGCATTCTTCTTACTAATAGCAGTCTTGATTCCTCATATTTCAACTAGCCACTTAACTTACCAAATTAAAAATCCAAACTTTATTTGGGCCGCTTTCCCCATCCTTTTAACCTCTTTTGGATTCCATCATATAGTCCCAACACTTAGAACATATGTTGGCTCAAGTAGAAGCTCTCTGCGTCAAGCAATTATATTAGGTAGCTCAGTCCCTTTAGTAATATATTTACTCTGGATTTTTGCAACTCTTGGATCTTTACCTGTAGCTACCCCTACAGGTATATTAGGTAAAGAATCAGGAGAGATAACATCTGTAATAGTCACACATTTTGAGGGAACTTCTAGTTACATTTCTACAATATCTTTTTTATTTGGGTTCTTTGCTTTAGCAACTTCATTTTTAGGTGTAGCATTAGGATTATTTGATTTTAATCGTAGTACATACAAGATCTCGAAAAATTTACATAAGCACAAAGTTCTTGCTTTTATAATTACATTTTTGCCAGCATATCTTTATGCAATTATATATCCTGATGGCTTCAAGTCAGCATTAGGCTATGCCAGTATTTTCGTTGCAATACTACAAGTTGCTCTACCAGTAATGATGCTTTGGGTGATTAATTACCGTAATAAAAAAAGTTTTGTGAGTACATCAGCTATAACTATAATCATAGTAACTATTGCAGTATCTATAATTTCTTTACAAATTCTTAGCTCTTTAAAGCTACTACCTGTATTAGGCTAAAGAGTATGATTCCTGATTTTCATATTATACGCTAGTAAAATTACAATACCGACAAATATTGGTAAGATGACTGAAGGGAACAGCATCAAAGTAAAGTGCTCACCTGAGATTCTCACCCAAGCAAAGCCCACAGCATTTCCAATAACAAACATTGTCATACAGGTGGCAAAAAAAGGAATTTTCCAAATATTTGATTTATCACCTCGCAAAACTCGTCCTATCTCAATACCTAGGTCTGTAGTCGTGCCTGTCATATGAGTTGTACGAGCAAAACCTCCAAAAAATATCGTTGTAAAACTATTTTGCATCCCCATAGCAACAGCTAAAAACAAATCATCAATAATACGATGGTTACTAAAAATATCTATTAGCAAAGTTCCTGTAAGCATTACAGCACTTTGTAAAACTAAAGTCTTAGTATGATCTTCTGAAATAACATATGCATCGGTTTTCATTATGACACCATTTACAGCAGCACCAACAACAAAACCAAAAACAAGAACCGCAACCTTATATACAAAGACCCAGTCCTCTCCAGCAATACTATGTCCAAGAATCCTTAAGTTTCCTGACATTACAGCCACACTGGCACCAAAAGAATTATATAAAACTACACTATCAATCCAACCAGAGTTAAAAATTAATATAACCGTAATAAAATAAGTAAAAGCCATTTTTTTCGTAAACACTTTCTAACTCCTTTTTATTAGCGTTTAAGAAATATTATATAGGCTTTATAATAAAAATCATTTTTTTATTTTAGTTTCCTTAACTTGAGCTTTTATTAAACTCTTTAGGCCTTGAGTTTTCGTAGAAAAAGATCGAACCAAAGAAATTCTTTTTGTAAATAATTGTTGTGTTAATCGCATATTTACCCTCCCTTTAATTTTTTGATTAACTAATTTTCTCTTTTAATTTCTTAGAAGAGGAGAAACATACAAAAAAATAACTTAATTGTCAACGAAAATAAATATCAATTGCTTTAGCAGTACACATCAGCAAAAACTTAGATAATATACATATTCTCTTTCAAAATAAGAGCCTATGCTTTAGCGACCATCCTTTTGATAAAACTTCTTTGACATTTCTATGGAATTATTCCGCTTAACTACACCAGTTTTAGTATCTATAATAAAATCACCACCTGCAGAAATCATATATCTTCCTATTTGGTTATATTCATTAGTATCTGCATAGCAAAAACTAAACACAACAAATAGACTTATAAGTAATCTACTAACTATTTTCATAGCACTCCCCTTTTTATTTTAGATTTGATACTTAAAGTAAATTATAAACATAAAATATCTCTATCTCATATATATCAACATCATAAATAACTATTACTTATTAGTTCATCAAATTTCTCTTGAGATAACAGATCTAATTGTGAATTTGCCTCTTTTAAAGAAATATCTTCTTGATAGGCATAGTGTGCTAATTTTGAAGCCTTGTCATACCCAACCACAGGAGCAAGTGCTGTCACTAGCATTAAAGAATTATGTAGATAATGATCTATTTTCTTTTTATTAGGCATCATTCCTTTAATCAGATAATCTGAGAAATTAAGCATACTATCAGAGAGCATTTGAATCGATTGTATAATATTAAATATTATTAACGGCTTATAGACATTCATCTCTAAATATCCTGCGGATCCTGCCATAGCAACAGCTGCATCTAACCCCATAACTTGAGTTGCTACCATTGCCATAGCTTCACACTGGGTTGGATTAACTTTACCTGGCATAATAGATGATCCTGGTTCATTCTCAGGCAATATCAGCTCAAATAATCCTGCCCTAGGGCCACAACTAAGGATTCGAATATCATTAGCTATCTTAAATAAAGAATTAGCTAAGACTTTTATAGCACTCATTAAAGCAACTAAAGCATCATGGGAGCCTTGTACCTCAAACTTATTAGATGCTGTAATAAATGGCATCTTAGTTATTGTGGCAATATTTTTAGCGACAAGTTCAGCAAATCCTTGTGGAGCATTTATACCTGTGCCAACAGCTGTACCTCCTAATGCTAACTCATAGACATCCTCTAAGGCTAACTCTATTCGTTTAATGTTTTTTTCAAGCAAGGCTGTATAACCACCAAACTCATCGCCTAGTTTCATAGGTACAGCATCTTGCATATGAGTTCTACCAATCTTAGTTATATGTATCCATGCTTGGGCTTTCTCTTGCAAATGCTTTTGCATATATTTAGCCACAGGAAGTAGCTTTTGGGAAACTGCTATTACTGCTGAGATATTCATTGCAGTTGGGAAGCTATCATTTGATGATTGAGATTTATTAACATCATCATTAGGATGAATAGGAGTTTTAGTTCCTTTTTTATTACCATATATCTCATTTGCTCTGTTAGCTATTACTTCATTAACATTCATATTTAATTGAGTACCACTACCAGTCATCCAAACGTGTAAAGGAAAATTATCATCAAACTTCCCTTTTAATACTTCCTCAGAGGTTCTAACTATTAAGTCTCTCTTTTGTTCAGTTAATACACCTAGCTCATAATTTGTCATAGCAGATGCTTTTTTAATAATAACCATAGCTTTGACAATCTCTAATGGCATCTTATCATTACCAATTGAAAAGTATTTTAATGACCGTTGGGTCTGAGCCCCCAATACTTATCATTAGCAACTTTGATCTCACCCATACTATCTGTCTCTATACGCATTTAGCATCTCCTCATATATAAGTTTATATTTCAAATTTAACATTTTTATAATGTGCTCAAAAGAGCTATATATTTTTAAATGTCTTCTAGCTAAAATAAACACTATAAAAATTTTCAATTGGATAAATTATGCAAACTTTAGAAGTGTTAAAGAATCGCAAATGCGTTAGAGAATTTATTACCAAAGAAATTCCCCAGGAAATACTTGAAAAACTTTTTGAGGCTGCAAAATGGACTCCTTCAAGCAAAAACACTCAGCCATGGAAAATAGTTGTAGTTAGTGGACAAAAAAAAATAGACTTAATGAATAAAATTTTAAAAGCTTGTGAGGATGGTGAAAAGCCAAGAATGGAATATAACTATGATGGTGACACACCTCTAGATGGCATATTAAAAGAGAGAGCCGTCAAATGTGGCCATGATCTATACAATGCTTTAGATATTTCTCGAGAAGATAAAGAGAAACGCATTAAACAATGGAAAAAGAACTATATTTCATTTGACTCTCCATCTGCGATTTTCATATTTAAATATCCTACTGATAGTATTAGCAGCTATATGGACTGTGGCATGCTAATCCAATCAATATTACTCGCAGCCACAGATTTAGGTCTTGCGACATGTCCCCAAGCTTCATTAGGGCATTATCCTGATATAGTTAAAAATGAATTTCCCGAGTTTAAAGAATATACACTAATATGTGGCATAGCTATTGGCTATGAGGATACATCCGCTAATGTAAATAACTATAGAACAGAAAGAGAAGAGGTTAAAAGCCTAATCAGCTTTTTCTAAGCGCTTTAGTAAACCTAAATATAATGATATTATTAAGGTATTAAAATTAAGTTTAATATTGAATATGAGTGTTATTAGCAAAGATATTATCGAAGCAACTCGTTATTTCATAAAATTAGTTGAGCTAGGCTCTTATAGTTCAGTCAAAAAATATTATGGCGTTGAGCTTAATACTATAAAAAACAAAATTGAAAGTTTAGAAAGATTTCTTGATATAAAACTCATTAGAAACGTGCAAAACCGTATTTCTCCAACAACTGATGGTATGAAGTACTATCACTCTTGTAATAAAACTTTTAAAGATTTAGAAGACACTATACAAAATGTTAAACAAAGTGGCTTTAGAGAGCGTAAATCTATAAAGATCCTTGGGGCACCACTATTTCTAAAAATTGTAATTGATTTCGTATTACCACAAATTCAGGAAATCAATAATGATGAATCTTTTAATTTTGCTTTAGATAGCTATCAGATTGATAACTTAAACGGTAGTCAATATCAGTTTGACTCTTATAGTGTTATCCAGATCTTTACTAAGCACCTTGAGTTTCTTGACTTAGATGACTGGATAGTTTGCTCATCGGTAGATTCCATGAATCTACCTGCACATATCTATGGTAATAAAGAGTTCATCAAAGATATGCATAATAATCCAGAGCGAGTTGTTGAGGCTCCCATTGTATTTAATAAGTACGATTTTTCCCTAGGCGTAACTGAGTTTAAACATAACTCTGAGACTTATAAATTTAACCTTGATAATGTCAAATACACAGTTGACAATGAAATACAAAAAGCAAATATTATTAAGAGTGAAAATGTTATTGGATATATGCCAAAATTTTATCACAACGCAGTATTAAGAGATTTTGATAATATAGCTAAAATAGAAGGGATTGAAGTAGAGTTCCCTCTAGAACCGCACCTAGTATTAGTATACAAACACTCAAAGTACAAAGATGAACTAATAAATATAGTTAGAGCAGGTATTGATAAAATAAAACAGAAATACACCGACTAATAAACTATCACTTATATATTACTCCTCTTTAGAATAATACTTTCAACAATAGCTACACTTGCATGAACAAATATCACAGCTAAGCCAATATAAGCAAAATACTCATGTATTTGCTTAATTTCAACGACATCTGGTTTTGCTAGTACATCAAGAATTGATGGTAAGCCAAAAGGAATTATATAAGTTCCCTTTGCACTAATTAGGTACCAACCTAAAATAGGCATAATTATTAGCCAAACATATAAAAACACATGAACAAGTTTTGAAACAATACTCCTAAATAAGTTGTAATAAATTCTTTGTCCTATAATTGGAAACTCTACAAAGTTTCTAATACAAAGCCTTAGAATAGTCAAAAATAATACTAAAAAACCTATATATAAATGTGAGCCTTTCATAAAATCGTGAAACAATGTATGTTTGCCAAAAATACTTCGAAACTCTATCGATATAAAAGCTAAAAGTATCAAAAAAACTGTAAGCCAATGTATATAAACCATTAACCGATTAATCTTTACCTGCATACAATTAGTTACAATAATTATAAATAATCTATGATTATAATAATTTTCGAGAACAAAAGGAAAAAGAATTTAATCAAAAAAGTATATTAAAAAGCCCCGAATAAATTAAATAATATTATATAAATAATGCTAGTAACTGCTATACAAGCAGGAATAGTTAATATCCATGCTATAGCCATTTTTTTAACGACTTTCCAATTCACTCCAGAGTCTGCATAACCTGCTCCCATTATTGAGCCAGATGCAACTTGTGTTGTACTAACAGGTAAACCTATATGAGAAGCAGCTAAAACTAAAGCTCCAGAGCTTAGTTCTGCTGATACTGCATTTACTGGCTCAAGCTTAGATAATTTAGAGCTTAATGTTTTAATGATCTTTTTACCGCCAGAAAGAGTGCCTAATCCCATGGCAATACCACATAATACTATCACCCAAGTAGGTACTGCTGTAGTATGCACAAGCCCTGCACTAAATAAGGCTAAGGTAATTATTGACATCGTTTTTTGAGCATCGTTAGAGCCATGTGAAAAAGATAATAAGCTAGTTGATACAACCTGCATCTCTCTTATATATTTATTTGTCCTTCTAACTCCGCTTATCCTAATAAAAATATTCAGTAGAACTATACAAATAATTAATGCTAAGAAAAACGCCATAATTGGTGAACTAACCATAGGTATCAAAACCTTATTAACTACTGTCATATAGTTAACATCTTGATAGCTAGAGCCAATAATCACAGCTCCAACTAATGAACCTATTAACGCATGAGATGAGCTAGATGGAATACCAAAGCTCCATGTAAAAAAGTTCCAACTAATTGCTCCTAACAAAGCTGAGATCAATACAATATCTGTAACAACACTAGTATCCACAAGGCCTTTAGAAATAGTTGCTGCGACTGCAGTTCCAAAGAATGCCCCTAAGAAATTAAAAAATGCTGCTAATCCTATCGCTTGACCAGGAGTTAGAGATTTTGTCGCAATTGGTGTTGCAACGACATTTGCTGCATCATGAAAACCATTAGTGAACTCAAAAAACAAAGCAATTATAATAATCGCGACCAAAACTGTTGAAATCATATGGCAAATACCCTGCTAAACTTCTTTGACATGAATTCTCATTATTGACTCTGCTATTGAAGTACAAGTTGAGATAGCATTTTCAATAGCTTTATAGATATCTTTAACCTTCATAATAAATATCACATCACCTTCTTCAAAATGAGAAAAACGTTTAAGAGCATGTGCTAAATCTTCCAAAACATTCTCATCTAAAGCTGTTAGCCTAATATATAAACTTTTTAGATCTTTCTTTTCACCCTTGGTAAAAGCTTTCATCATATCATCAAGAACTTTTGTCATTTTACGCAATGTTTCAACACAGTTTGCTAGATATAGATTTACATCACCTCTTTCTTCTTCCATTAAGATCTGCATATATCTATGTATTTTAACGATTCTTTTATTAAGCTTTAGTAGCAAAGTTATTATATTATGTAATTCAACCCTATCTACTGGTGTTACAAAATGTCTTGCTAATTCATGATCCATCTTGTTGGCTACTTCAACAGTTACTGTTCTAGTTAACCTTAGCTCTTCAGTAAGTTCTGATAAAGTTAAGCTATCCTTCTCTTTAACTATTAGATCTAAAATTCTAGCTGAGTCCTCTACTGCCTCTGTTGCCTCTATCATTAATTCAAAAAATACCTTATCTTGGCTTGGGATTAGAGTCTTAACCAGTTTGCGCAACATATATACAATCTCCTAACTATGTTTTTGCATGCTTGACACTCAAAGTTTATAACAAAGAAATAAGCAAAAACAACAAGAAAGTATCATTTTTTTTATATTATTTTTTTTGTTGTTTTAATATAAAAACTAATATATTATATTCTGCTTTTTGGTAGAAAATACTCATTTTGATAAAAGAGGATATATATTTTAAATCACTTCCTTAAAAATTAAAAGTCTATTTATTTTATAATTACCCAGGTTATATGCTCATAAAACAGCTCAACATATGTTAAATTATTATTAAGATAATATTCTATAAAACTTAAATGACAAATGATTTTAAAAAACTAATTACAACAAAGATTCAAGAAATAAGTAAACTAGGGATAAAGACAAGGACTTATGAGCAAATTGAAGAGTATTATAACCAAGTCTTGTCTAAAATTTATAACAAAGAAGATCTATATTTATTTGCATATGGCTCCTTAATTTGGAAGTGTGATATTAAAGTAAAATCTTCTACTTTATCTAAGATTAATGGATTTAGACGCAGTTTTTGTATAGATTTAAAAAGTGGTAGAGCTAGCAAAGAACATCCTGGATTAATGCTAGCATTGGAGGAAGAAAACTTAAATACTGAATGCTATGGTAAAGTTTATAGAATAGCTAATATAGATATTGAAGACCAACTTCCGACCATTTGGGCTCGTGAAATGGTTGTTAAAGGATATAACGCGCAATGGGTTGATACTATTTATCAAGGCCAGAAAATAAAAGCATTAGCATTCGTAATGGATAATGAAAGTCCATTCTATATAAACCTACCACTTGTTCAAAAAGCAAAAAGAATTGCCTTTGCAGAAGGCTCCAGAGGTACTAATAGAGAGTATTTATATAAGACTTTAGAATATCTTGATAAAAATAACGTATATGATGAAGAACTAGAATTACTTTATAAAGAGGTTATTAAAATACGAAATGAGATCAATACCACTGCGTAAGCTCATAGGACTCTGTCTTTTATCACATAAAGTTTAAATCATCTTTTTTAGATCATTCACAATATTAAAAGCTTCATCAAGTTCAATAAGCCTAAACCTAATCGTAGATCCAGGAGCAAATTGTGCAAGCTTGCTTATATCTGGCTCAATAACGTTTGCAACTCTTGGATAGCCACCAACTGTTTGACGGTGCCTCATTAAGACTATAGGTCCTCCTGGTGATAGTTGCACAGTTCCATCAGAAACAGGTTGAGATATCATCTCTATTTTCTGTGTATCTGAGCTTGGTCCATCTAAAAGTAATCCCATTTGGCTAGAGTTTGGTGAAATACTCCACAACTGATCAAAAAAGGCATTATCATTTAAAATAAAATGCTCTGGACCTTTTATTACTCTTATTAAGTTACTCTGGTAATTAGAGTTTATAAACTCTCCTAGTTCCTCAGACCTTTTCTTACCAATCAATCGTTGTAAGTTCTGCTCAAATTCTATAGCCAAGATAATTGTTCTAAATCCTTTTTTTGCTCCCTTAAACTCTAAAGTTTCGCCCTTATTAAGTTTACAAATTCGATTATATGGAATATTTTGTGATTGAGTTTCTGTTCTTTCATAAGAAGCCCCACATATAACTACTAGCAAATCCTTATTTGCTTTTATCTTAGCTGGATAAATCATCTCTATTGATTGAAAATTACTAGGCTTATCCAATAGATTATATGCTGTAACAAAACTTAACTGATCTTGAGCTCCTTTAGGAGACACTCCTTTATCTTGAGATCCAAACTCTCTTATTGAAACAGGGAATGATAGTCCACCATTAACTGAAAAAAAGTCTAACATAATTAACCTTTTGCTTGATCAAGTTCTTTAGCTAGCTCTAAAGCTATTGCACTATCAGAATGTATACATATTGTTTGTGAGTCAAAGGCTATTTCCTTACCATTAACATTTATAAAGCCTCTTGCTAACTCACGATACTGCTCAACAGCCTTATCGACTTCTTTAATTTCTGCACTTGGTTGGCCTCTTGGCACAAGCATGGGATTATTATTCTGATCTAAAAGATAACCTCTCTCAGCAAAACTTTCTTTAGTTATCTTTATACCATTTTTCTCGGCATAATCTCTCAATATACCAAAAGGGCTAACCAACAGTTCTTGAACATCGTTTTTTAAACACCAAGACACAAATGTTTTAACCAACTCCTCATTGACATTAAGTTCATTATATAGAGCACCGTGAGGTTTTATTGCTTTAATCTCACCATAAAAAAGAGCAAACTGTTCATCAAAAGATTTACATAAATCTTTATCAGCTATATTAATAACTTTTCTACCAAAATTCTCTTTATCAGGATAAGATATATGAGCTGTAACTTTTACATTATTTTTTTTACAAAGCTTTACATAGTAATCAACACTTTGCTTATCTCCAGCATGTCCTCCACAGGCAATATTTGCAATATCAATATATTTTACTAATTGATCATCAATAGTATGAGCGACACCTCTTTCACCTAAATCACAATTTATCAGAAGCATATTATATCTCCTTAAAGACTATTTTATCTCCAGGTTTAAGACTAGAGAAGTTATTAAAATCTGATATACCAATAATATTCCAACCACTAGGTGTTTGTTCTGGAAAGATTGTCGTTTGAGATCCTCCAATACCTATAGACCCTGCAGCAATCCTATTTCTAGGAGTCTCAAGCCGAGGCAGTGTCAAGCTTTTATCAAGCCCAAGTAAATATGGCAGATATGGTTTAAACCCTAGCATAGCTATATGGTACTCATTTTGAGTATGTCTTTTTATAATTTCTGCAACTTCAATACCAAGTTTTTCTGCTGCTAACTCTAAATCTTGACCATTGTATTTAACATCTATTTTATGTGTTTGTGACTGTATCATTTGATTATAATCAACATGATGTATTCTATTTGAGATAGCTTCCTTTAACTCAAATGGATTTGCATACTCAAAATGAAAAGCAACAGAGTTATATGATGGCACGATATCATAAACATTAAATTTATCACAAAACTGTTGATCTGCTAAGATGTCTTTATATATTTTAAGAACTTTCAAATTATCATCTAAAGATAGCTCATCGCTTAAGTTATACACAAAGCAATTTTGACCTAAGAAATATCCCATCATAGTTAATTATCCAATTACTCCACTGGTAAGCTTTTTACACCCGTCAGGTTCGAGTTTATATAAAGTAACTAATCCAACTATCGCACTTATACATATCATCCCAACAGCCATATAGTCAGAAACATGATCGGCTAAATAGAAGCATACAAATGGTAGAAGTCCTCCATAAATTCCAAAGCCTATATTATAAGCTAAAGCGAACCCCGTATAACGTATTTGTTTAGGGAAACTCTCTGTAAAGATCACCATAATATTGCCATAGAATAAGCCGAAAATAGCAGATATTATTACAAAAAATAAAATTAGCAGGCTATTATCATATTTATAAAGAGCATACATTGGCAGCGGTAGTAATAACATTAGAACTAAACCTGTAGCGGTTATTGACTTAATATTAAAAAACTTCGTTAATCTAGCTGCCAAAGCACATGAGCCGATAAAAACAATCAAACTTATAGTAGTAAGAATTGCAACATTAACATCTTTGTGACCCAATATCTGTTTTATAATATTGGGTAGGATGGTTATTTGAAAATATGCTACGACCGCTCCTGGAAAACATAATAACATCATAAAAACGATACTTTTCCAATACTTCACAATTAAATGCCATAGCTTAACTTGCTGACTTGATGAAACTTCTGATTTGCTATCACCTGTATGCTTAATAAAAAATGACATAACTATAAGAATAATTGCTATAGCAAACAGTATTCTCCATCCACCATTTGACATCAACTCACTAGGAATAAAGTATCTAATAATTTGAAAACTAATAATAGCAAACAACATTCCTCCAAAAGCCGTCGCTATAACATTCGCTGTAGCCTTTGCTTTGCCTAATATAGTATCTTCCTCTTCAACAAGTATAACTATGGAGCCACTATACTGACCTCCTAAAGCAATACCTTGAAGGATCCTAAATAGAACCAATAAAACCGGTGCTAAGATACCTATCGTTGCGTAAGATGGTAATAGTGCAATACCTACTGTTGGAAACCCCATAAAGAATGCTGCCCATGCAAGAGCCGTTGTTCTTGATTTTTTATCGCCGATATATCCAAAAATAATACCACCAAACGGCCTAGCTAAAAAGCCTGCGGCAAAAGCTCCAAAAGCTGCTAAAAAGCTAGCAAACGGTGTTGCTAGATTTGGAAAGAATGCTTCACCGATATACACAGCACAAAACGAATACACTGTAAATTCATACCACTCAGCGGTACTTGCTAAAAGTACTAAAAATTTCTTCATTATTTAACCAAAGGCTTAAACTTTATACTTCTATTTAAGTATATTTTTTGGTAAAAATACACTTTTTAGTTGGAAAAAGTAGAAATTATATAGTTTTAATTAATCGAAAATAAATATAAAGAAAGAATAATAAGTGTTTATTTTAGTCTTACAACTAAGACATCTACATTTGCTTCATGTAGGATACTATTTGCAGTCGAGCCTAAGAAAAATCTACCTACCGCACTTCTTCTATGACTACCAACAACGATTAAATCATTATTATTTTCTTCTGCCTTTTCTAATAAACTATTAGATATTGCACCAATCATTACTGATTTATCACCATCTATATTATTTTTCTTAGCAAATTCTTCTAGTGCTGCTTCAACTTTTGCAGTTTCATAAGTCATCAAAGAAATACTATCATTTGGAATAACAAATGCTGTATCTAATTTAGCATCATAAAGCTTAGCAACTTCTTTCGCCTTATCTAGAACATCACATGAATCATCTTCAAGATCAGTAGGTACTAGTAATTTCGTATAACTATGCGCTTTGCTTACAACAGACTCATCTTCACTAACTCTTACAGTTAACACATCACATTTAGCTTTATGTAAAACAGCATTAGCAACAGATCCTAACAGCAAGTTTAAACCATGAGTTGCATGAGAACCCAACACAATCACATCACACTGACTTTCTTCTGCATAAGTAACAATCTCTGCCGCAGGATTACCAACTAGCACTTCATGCTCAACCTTTATCCCAGAGATTTTAGCCACCAAATTATCTAGCTCTTCTTTCGCTTCTTCTTCTATAGAATGTTGAAAGTCTACTATTGATGGTGCAAATGGAGCGACACAATCAATAACAGTAACCACTTTTAAAACTTCTGTATTATTTTTTTTAGCGAAATCAACCGCAGAGTCAATTACAACAGCTGCATTTTCATAAACATTTACCGCTAACAAAACCTTTTTATACGCCATGACAAATCTCCGTAATACGTCTTCCTTTAAATTCATTATAACAAACAAAAATAAAAAAGCATTTAATTACAGCTCAAATTTTATTTTTATAAATAACCTCAAAATATTTCCATATTTCATTGGATAGTTCGTACTCTAATTCAAATGTATATTCTATCATTTTCGTCGGTTCTAAAATCTCTCTAGCACCTAAGCATTTCAAGACTGTACCTAAATAAAAATATTCATCGTTTTTATTTGTTCTAGCAAATAAATATCTCATATAAGTATTTTTAGTTAAATCATTCTCAAACTGATCATTTAAGTCTTTTCCAGCTTTAGAATAGTAAGTAAATACTCTCGGAGAAATAAACTTATTATCATGCTGTGAAAACTTTTTATTTTCATCAAAAGTCATAAAAAGCAGCGCTTTATTATCAAAAGCTCTATATCCAGCTAGGTTAACTCCCCCATTGGTATAATCTTGATTTAGTAAATGAGCAATATCCTTTTTCGAATACTTACTATACATTGCTAAGCCCCCAGATTTATGATGACTATATTTTTCTAAGTAAACTAGTTTATTATATTCAATCAAATCTCCAAGTTGAGACTCAAACAAATGACTTTGTTTTATTAAATCACCAATTAAAAATAAAACCTTACTATCATTTACCAATATCAAAGGCTCATAATCTTGTCTTGCTGCATTTACTGTAAATATATCTAGCGACAAATGTTTTAGAGCATTCTCAAAACTGCTCATATCAAAGTCACTTAAGCTTTCTCGAAGTTTTGATTCAAGCTGAGATATTGACAAGCTATTAAAAGCTAATAAATTCTCTAAAATTAATATCTCATATAGTCTTTTCGCTGGAGTAAATTCTTTAGATATAAATTTTAAAACCAAATATTGCCTTCTATCAAGCTCTACAATATCTTCCTTAAATGATTTTAATACATCATAGTATGTATCTTTCGCAGATAAAATAACTTCTGGAGATATAAAATTATACTTTTGGAAATCAACTAATGTAGGGATTCTTCCAAGCTCTTTTTTTAGCTGCTTATAGTCTCTCTTTATATTCTTTAACTGTGAAAAATTTGTCACTTGGATATTGCTATAAATAATCTCTTTAGCAATATTTGTAAACGTGATTGTACTTTGTCCAGCTATATAACTATTTGGTGAGACAACAAATTTCTTAAGTTCATCTTTGTCATAACTATTATTTTGACTTAATGCCACAGGGATAAGAAAGTTGTTATCATAGTTCGCAATAAAATCTAAAACTACAACAAAATGTTTATCTTTATACTTGCGTAATCCTCGCCCTAATTGCTGAATATATACAATGGCACTTTGTGTTGGACGAAGCAGTATTACTTGATTTACACATGGGATATCAATACCTTCGTTAAAAATATCAACTGTCACTATTACTTCTAACTGATTTGACTCAAGTTGGCTTATAACATCTGCTCGAGACTTTTCAGAATCTTCACTAGTTAATGCTTTGGCACTTACTCCTCTTTGAGTTAGTTTAGTAGCTAACTGCTTTGCCTCATTAACATTACTAACAAACATTAGTGCACTTCGAGAACTTCCGCTAAATTTATAAATACTCATTTTGTCAATAATATGCTCAACTCGAATATCACTAACTAATTTTGAGAAATCTTTGGCTAAAGATTTTTCAGATTCAATATAAAAGTCCTCTATGGCAAAATAATGAAATGGACAGAGTAAATCCTCTTCTAAAGCTTGATGTAACCTAACCTCATAAGCAATATTATAGTCAAACAATTTAAAAATATCGGCATCATCTGTACGCTCTGGAGTAGCTGTCATTCCAAGTAAAAAGTTAGGTTTAAAATAATCAAGTACTCTTTTGTAGCTTTTTGCCTCAGCATGATGCACTTCATCAACAATTATATAGTCAAACTCATTTCCTGAAAAACTCTCTAAAACTTTGGGATTTTTGAGTGTTTGTATAGTTGCAAATAAATACTCTGCAGAGTCTTTCCTATCTCCTGTATATAAGCCTAAAGCTTTATCTTTAATAATTTTAGCAAAGGTCTCTTTGGCCTTTATTGCTATATTTGTTCGATGAACTATAAAAAGACAACTTTTAGGTTTAACTTTTGCAACATCAAACGCGCTTAAGAAGGTCTTACCTGTACCTGTAGCACTTATTATTAAAGCCTTATCTTTATTATCGTTTCTTAAAGCCGCTAAACTATCTAAAGCTTCTCTTTGGATTTTATTCGGGCTTATTTGACTATTTTGTAAATGTATATCTTTAATAGTCTGTAAGCTTTGTTGCTTATGATATACCTCTCTATATTCATCGATAAAGTCACTAACCAACTTAGCTTGACTAAAAAGTTTATTAAATTCTAATAACGCTTGTATAATAATTTCGTCATTATGATTAGCCTCAAAAAGGATATTCCACTCACTATTTACTGTTAAAGCTGATTGCGTTAGATTTGAACTACCCAACATCACCTTCCAGCTTTGCTTAGACCTAAAAAAGAATCCTTTAGCATGAAAGTTATCACTAGCAAGAATCTTAAGCTCTATATTCTTAAATTCAGCAAGAGTATCTAAAGCTTTAGGCTCTGTAAAATTTAAATAACATCCTGTTAGAATCTTACCTTTTATATTTCTAATTTGTAGCTGACGTAAAGACTCTAGGATACACAAGACACCACTAAGTGTGATAAAGGCAACACTAATTATAAATTCATCACAATCATTTAACTGATCATTTAGCTCTGTTACGATTTTAGAATGTTTTGAATTTGTAAGAAATCTTTTAGAGTCTTTACTCATATTATATCGGCACAGGAACTGCAGAATTTAAGTTTGTACTACCAGTGCTTTTACCCCAACAATAAATACCTTTATTATGTTTAGCAATACCACAAACATATGTTTTAGATACACTTAATCTACTAAACTTAATATCTGTTTTAACTTTTTGTGGCTGACTAAAGTGTCCTCGTTTTCCATTACCAAGCTCTCCTTGCTCACCATCACCCCAGCAATAAGCATTCCCTTGTTTATCTAGGGCACAAGCATATTTACTTTGACCATATACTTTTTCAAACTTATTATCATCACTAAAGCTCACACCTAAAGAGTCTGTAGCTTTAGCCTGCTGCTCTTCAGGCTGATCAGTATTCTTCTCATTAATACAGTAAATATTATAGTTTTTATCCATGAAGCATTTAGAACCATTCTTCGCACTAATACCTTTAGCTTTCTGAAGTTGTTTGTAATGATCTTCTATTTGTTTAGCATTATCATTCTTTGAATCAGGTTGAATAATATCGTAGTGGCCAACCCTAAGCTCACCCGAAGCATAGTAAGCTATATTCTTGTTATACTTATTGTTTCTGTCATATGCAGAAAAGAAACTTTGTGTAAATGTTTCAAGAGCAAAGGCGCTACCACATAAAAGTATAAGGGCTATTATAATTACATTTTTTCTCATAAATAAACTTCTTAATATCATATTTTAAATCTTAACAGGTACTGGTGAGTCTAAATTGACAGTACCTTTATTATTTTTCCCCCAACAATACACCTCATTAGATTGCTTAGCAACTCCACAAGTATATGTTCTTGCCATTATTAATCTACTAAACTGTATATCCGTTTTAACTTTTTGTGGTTCATTAAAGAGACCCTTTTCTCCATTACCAACCTCACCATAAGTACCATCTCCCCAGCAGTAAGCATGGTCACTCTCATCTAAAGCACAAGCATAGTGCGCTTTTGTGTATACTTTTTTAAACTTAATCTTAGTATCAACCTTATGTGGCAGAGATGCTTTATTTTTCACATCTGGAGTTCCTAATTGACCTCTTTTATTACTACCCCAACAGTAAGCTTCATCAGTACTATCTAATGCACAGTTAAAATCATCACCTTCACTAACACCCTTAGATTTCTTTAGCTTCTCAAGGTGTTCCAACATTTTTTTACTTAGCTTTTTACCGCTATTATTAGTTGTATCCTTTCTAATCTTATAATCTCCACACCTTACTTGGCCTGAAGCATCATAGCTGCAATTATAATTCTGTGAATCATCTTTGCCAAAGTCAAAGCCATACTTTTGTATCTTCGCATCATCTCGAAAGTTGTTGTTTTTAGGTACAAAATTACTAGTTGAATGATTATGATCATCAAAAAAAGATTGGGTAAAGGTAGCAAACGCATTAGTACATAAAAATATAATCGTTAGAAAAATTATAATTTTTTTCATAAATAAAGTTATTTTCAAAATCTCGAATATTATTAATTAATAATAAATCAAAAAGCTCTCAAGTGAAATTCTATAAAAAGATTTTTTGCTCTGCATAACGTAAAAAACTAAAAAACCTCTCCTCTTTTGTATAGTTATCTCTGTCGACATATGGTTTTGTTATAAGTATTGGATAACATCCAGCAATAAAACATGCTAAACAGCCTGTCAAAAGCCGATCATCAACAAGAGCAACTTCTTGCGACTGGCAATTCAAAGTATCTATTATTTTATTAAGACCATCCGGATAGGGCTTTTTTGCAACACCAGATATAAATCTAATTTTAGGAAAGTATCTTTTAAAGTACTCGAGCCTTTCTTGAGTTGGCTTATTTGAAAGAATAAATATATTCCCCTCATCAAATTTAGTAACAAATTCATCTAGCCACAGCTTAACTTCTTCAAGAATTTCTGGCTTACCATGACTTGCTAGCACTCCATCGAAATCTAATGCTAGATACTTAACTTTTTTTTGATATAGAAACTGTGGTGTCAAATCAACAATACTCTCTAAACAATTGCCATACCTTAGAGATTTAAGCTTTTTCCTATACTTAAACATTTGTTTCATTGTATATAAAGATCGACTAAGCATTTTTTTTCATATCCATATCTTTTTTTAAATCTAGAGCTCTTTGATAAATATCATTCTTTTTAAGACCTAGTAGCTCTGAGGTTAATTTAACAGCTTTCTTCAAAGGTAACTCATCAAGCAATGCTGCAAGCAACAAATCTTGATCAATTTTTGAAGAATCTGATATATCGAAGCCATTACAATCAATAATAACAACAAACTCACCCTTTAACTTTTCTGGAGAATTCTTAAAGAAGTCTATTACATCTGCTGGTTTACCATTAATAAAAGTTTCAAACTGTTTAGTCAACTCTTTTGCAACAGCTATATCTACATTTGGTAGAAGACTATCTAAGTCCTCAAGTAAGTACTTTATTCTATGCACAGACTCATAGAGTATAATCGTTGTGCTAAGCTTCTTTAGCTCTTGTATTTGCTCTTGCCTTTTTGCTTTTTTCGCAGACAAGAATCCTTTAAAAATAAAACTATCAGAAGGTAGCCCTGCAACTGATAAAGCCGTAGTTACAGCACTAACACCAGGGATTGGAACTATTTTATAATTATCATTACGCAAACTTACTACTATCTTATATCCAGGATCTGATATTAATGGAGTTCCAGCATCACTGACCAAAGCAACCTTTTTTCCATCATCCAAAAGTTGCTTAACTTGTTGCACCCTGGACTCTTCATTAAAGTCATGACACGATACCAACTTTTGCTCATATTTTATATTAAGACTCATTAAGAGCTTTGCTGTTACACGAGTATCTTCTGCTAAGATCACATCAACTTCTTTCAGCACATCTATAGCACGAAGGGTCACATCTCCAAGATTACCTATAGGCGTTGCTACAACATAAAGTATCGATTTATCTACACTACTCATCTAAAATCCCCACTAAATTTGTAACATCTCCCGCACCTTGTACTAGGATAACTGTATTTTCATCAACAGCTTGTTTTAAGGTGTGTACAGCACTTTCAAAATCATCAACTAATACACAATTAGTGAGCTTTTTAGCGATATCTTTACTTTCTGCTCCTAAAATAACCTTCTCACTAGCTGCATAAGTCGGTAATAGAATTAACTGATCTGCTAAGCAAAGAGCTCGTTGCCAATCTTTAAATAAATCTCTATTTCGAGTATATCTATGTGGCTGAAACACATGGATAACTTTTTTATTTGGAAATCTATCTCTAACAGCAGCCAAACAATTAGTAACTTCTACAGGATGATGGCCATAATCATCAATTACTTGTATTTTGTGTCCAGAGATATTTCTTGTATATAAATCAAATCTTCTAGCTACACCCTTAACTCTTAGTAGTGCTTGTTTTATATCTTGATATTCAAAACCAAGATCTAAACAGCAAATAATACATGCTGTAGCATTTTGCACATTATATTTACCTGGTAGCTGAATAAGAAAATCTAAACATTCACCTTTATAACAAACCTTAAAGTGAGTATATCCACTCTCTACAAAATAGTCCTCTATCAAAGCATCCGCTTCTTTTGAAAAACCATATGAAACTATATTTTTATCTAGTAGAGTTGTTTTCTCTAACAGATCATTACAACCTTTATCATCAGCACATAAGTAGATATCTTTAATAGCTTGTTTAGATACAAACTGTAAAAAGTTATCTACAAGGTTTTCATAACTATTTTGATAGGTTGTCATATGATCAAGGTCAATATTTGTAACTACTGCACATTGGGGGTTTAAGTATAAGAATGACGCATCACTCTCATCAGCTTCTATAACTAGCTTATTTTTACCATTAATTTGAATATTAGAGTCAGAATGCTTAACCACCCCGCCAACGATAAAGCTACTACTTTCATCAAGATGGCACAGTAAAGTTGCCAAGATACTTGATGTTGTTGTTTTGCCATGAGTCCCTGTTATAGCAACGCTATAATTAAAATCTCTCATAAGAATTGCCAAGAACATTGCTCTCTGCAGACATTCTATGCCAAGAGTTTTTGCTTTTTGTAATAATTTGTTATCTGATGATATAGCACTTGAGTAAACGACCAAATCATAATCATCTAAAACAATATTATCTAGTGAGGTATATATTTTAGCTCCAAGGGATTCTAGCTTCAATGTCAACTTATTCGGCTTACAATCATATCCCGCAACAGTTGCTCCAAGGCTTCTAGCTGCAATTGCAAGTGCAGAAACTCCAATACCACCAACACCAAGAAATAATATTTTTTTATTCAAATTTGATTGTACAGCAAACGCCAATATTTCATATACTTAATATCATATCATATTGACTTTACTAGTCACAGCTTTCGCCAGTATTTAAATACCGCCTTACTTAACTCCTGCAACATACCTTTACCATCAGCCGCTCGTATGCTGTTATCCTGACACCAGTTTGTAAAAACAGTCCCCCCATCTGCATACATAAGATCATACGCAAATGCATCTTTAGAGAAATTGGTGATTTTTAACGGAAGCATCTCTTTATAAATACTTGATGATGTTGAGTTAATAACAACATCATAGCTGCCTGTGATATTACTAAAATCTTCAATCTCTATAGCGAAAGCTGATCTAAATAAGTCAGCAATTACTTGAGCTTTCTGCTTAGTTCTATTTGTAATAGTTAAAGAACTTGGAGACTCCTTTATTAGCGCAGCCACAACAGCCTTTGCAGCTCCCCCTGCACCAGCCACGAGAATTTTCTTATTCTCAAGCTCAACTTTATAATTATTTTTAATATCATTAACTATTCCTAAACCATCATAATTTAAAGCTATCATCTCACGCTTAGGAGTAAAAATAACATTACTAGCTGCTCCTACAGCCTTTGCAGTATTATCTGAGTCATCTGATAACTCAAAAACTCTTTCCTTATGTGGAACCGTTACACTCAAACCTTTAATTTGAGGATTTTTTTTAAACTCTGCAATTTTTTTGTCTAAGTCCTCTGGATTAACTTCTACAGCTGTAAAAATCATATCTTGATCATACTGCTTAGCTAGCTCCATTTGAATTTTTGGTGATAAACTATGTTTCACAGGATATCCAATAACATGATACAGATCTGACATTGATAACTTCTTTAAAATTTTATAATTAATAGAAATTATATCATGCTAAAAAACACTATTAACTTGAATAGAGCAAAAAAAATAAATATCATTAGGCACATAAAAATTAAGAAAACTCTAATATTATCATGAAGAAAATAGCAATAACATTAGGATTAAGTGTGTTTTTATCTATTGGATTTAGTTTACAAGTATCTAGTGGCTCAACTCAAAAGATTAGCTCTGGATCTAGTATTAAAAAAGCTCCTTCTGCTATGAACGCAATGCCAATAAATGTAACTGCTCAACAGGTAAAACAAAATAAAATACAAATAGATCAACCTAAACAAAAAGAACAACTTGTTGGTTCTAGCTCTTCAACATGGACTCCAGCATACCTTAAAGTTAAAAAGTTCAAAAAGTGTCTTAGTACAGAAGAGTATAGAGGTTGGAAAGGATATTGTTTGCCTAAAAAACAACCTAAAGGATGTCCTGACACATCTTGGAATCAGCTAAATAAGATGAACCTAATCCCTTGTTCCGAATAATCATCCCATAAATAATATTTGACTAATTTCTGTCTTTTCTATAGAATACCGAAACTATTTCTGTGATTTATATAATAAAGAAAAATTTAAAGAGGAAAATAAAATGAAAAGAACATTTCAACCTTCAAACTTAAAAAGAAAAAGAACTCATGGTTTCCGTGCTCGTATGAAAACTTTAAGTGGAAGAAAAGTTATCAGAAACAGAAGAGCTAAAGGTAGAGCTAAGCTTAGTGCATAATTTTTGTTTAACAAAACAAAATATACTTAATAAGAGTGAGATAAAACAGGCTTTTAATAGCGTTGAAAATAAACTAAGCACGCTACACTTTACCTTTTTACTAAGCAAAAGAAATATTAAAGATCCTGGCATATGTGTGATCTTGCCTAAAAAAAGCATAAAAAAAGCTACCAAAAGGAATCTTTGTCGAAGACTTGTTAAAGAGTTTTTTCGTTTAAACAAATTTTTCTTAGACCAGAAAAGCCTGATTGTACTAAGCAAAAAACCGGCATCTCAAGCTACTAAGGAAGAGTTGTGGCAATCTATAGAAAAATTCTCTCATTTTTTAAAAGAATCGCAGTAGTTCCTTTTATACTACTAATCAAGTTTTATCGCTATTGTATTAGCCCTTTTTTCCCGGCTAGATGTAGATATTATCCAACTTGTTCTGAATATGCTCTAGAAGCTCTAAAATCTCATGGTATACTAAAGGGATTGTATTTAACCATACGTAGGCTCTTGCGTTGCCATCCATTAGCAAAAAGAGACTACTTTGACCCTGTTCCGGCAAAAATAAAAGGTTTAAAAAAATAATGAAATCTAATCATGTAAGAATATTACTATTAATCATAATAGCAATAATGTTTATATCTCTAATGGGCAAATGGGAGCAAACCTTCCCTTCTCATGACAATACCCAGCAGCCTACAAAAACTCAAGATAATAGTCATTACACAAAATCTACTGACTCAACATCTAAAAATGTAATAAAAGATCAGACTCCTAGCTTAACAGCTAAAACAAGCTTCTCAAAATATGATAAAGCTGACAGTGTAACTATAAACACAAATGTTTTCAAAAATCTAAAAATTAGCTTATTGAATGGTGCTATTACTTCAGCATCGTTAAAGGACTATACAGTTAGTCTTAAAGATAAAACTCCTATGAACCTTCTAACAGAAAAACAAGGTTCTGAGTATATCGCCAAAAGCAGCATTGTCATAGATAGAAAGCCAGTCAATGTAGAGTTTAAAAATCAAGGCATCAAAAAAGAAGGTGACAAGCAAGTTCTAACATTATCTGGATCTGTTGATGGTCTAAATATAACAAGAACGTATACTTTTGATGATTCTAAATACAATATTTCTATAGATCAAAAAATCACAAACACTAGTTCTAATCCTATCAATGTTATCGTTGATGATTCACTTGCTAGAGATTTTGATCCTGCTGGAGATAGCTTTAGTTTATTAAATGCCCATAGCTATACTTTTACTGGAGTTGCTTACTCAACTCCTCAAGATAAGTTTAGAAAAGAATCTTTTAAAGACATCTCTAAAACTAATGGTAAACCTACAGTTGTTGATAATAATGGTCAAGGTTGGGTCGCATTCTTAGAACATTATTTCTTGACTGCTTGGATACCACAATCATCAGACTCAAAAATATACTACAAAAATCTAAATGATAATGTTTTTGAAGCAGGTGAATACACAGGTGTAACTATAGCACCTAATCAAACACAAAGTGTTTCTTCTGTTTTATATACAGGACCAATCATTAAGGACAACCTTGTTAGCCTAGCCCCTAACTTAGAAAAAACTCTAGATTATGGCATGCTTTCATTCTTCTCAGAAATTATTTTCTGGGTAATGAGTCATATTCATGCATTAGTTGGCAACTGGGGTCTATCTATCATCTTGGTTACTGTGCTTATTAAAGCAATATTCTACCCTCTTTCTGCTAAGAGCTACCGTTCTATGGCAAAAATGAGAATGCTACAACCAAGAATTAAGCGCCTTCAAGAAACTTATAAAGATGACCGTCAAGTTCTTGGTAAGAAAATGATGGAAATGTATAAGGAAGAAAAGGTAAATCCTCTTGGTGGATGTTTACCTATGGTAATCCAAATTCCAATATTCATTTCATTATACTGGGTATTACTAGAGTCTGTTGAATTAAGACATGCTCCTTTTATTTTCTGGATTCATGACTTATCGATGAAAGACCCTTACTTTGTACTTCCTGTCTTAATGGGTCTATCAATGTTCTTACAGCAAAGACTTTCTCCAGCTCCGGCTGACCCTATGCAAGCTAAGATAATGATGTTCTTACCTGTAATATTCACATTCCTATTTGCATCATTCCCATCTGGACTTGTGTTATACTGGTTAACAAATAACCTAATAAGTATCCTACAGCAGTGGATGATAACGAGACGCTATCAAGCAACACACAAAAAGTAGTATTTATTTAACATATGGATAAAACTTTTCTAAAACCAAAATACTGGGGAATTTGGATATTAGTTGGCTTATGTAAAGCTATTGTGAATATCCTGCCATACAAAGCCTTAATGCGACTAGCTATTGGTATTGGTTTCTTAGCGAAGCCTCTTGCAAAAAAGCGTAATCAAATTGCCATCACTAACTTAAAGATAGCTTTTCCTGAAAAATCAGACCAAGAAATAAAAAAACTTGCTGATGAAAGCTATAAATCTGCGTGCATGGCAGGTTTTGAAAGCCTAATAGCTTGGTTTATGTCAGATAAAAATTTCAAAAAATTAAATATAGATATCTCAGAGTTTGATACTTTTATTGATACCCATAATGATCCAAATAAAACCCTTTTAGCATTAGGGTTTCACTTTCACTCATTAGAAATTGCTGGAAGATATGTCGGCAACAATATTAAACCTCTTTCGATAATGTATCAAAAACATAGTAGCCCTTTAATGGAACACATCATAACTACTTCTCGTGAGAAGTATATTGATAAATGCTTCCAACGTAAAAATATAGTTTCTGTAATAAAGAGCTTAAAAAGAGGTATGACTATGTGGTATGCCCCTGACCAAGATTTCAAGGAACATATTATTTTCGTAGACTTCTTCAATAAGCTTTGCTCTACTTTGACAGTTACACCGTGGCTTGCACAAAAAACAGGCGCTACGGTAGTACCGATGTACTACATTAGAAAAAAAGATCTCTCAGGGTATAAATTAATTTCTTGTGAGCCAATTGAGTTTACAGGAGATCCATACAAAGATGCTAACATGACCAATAGATTTCTCGAAAGTGCTATTCGTAAGTATCCAGAACAATACTTATGGCAACATAGGCGTTATAAGACAAGACCTCCTGGCGAAGAAAAAATCTATTAATTATTTATGATTGATGGAGTATATGTTAAACTTTAAAATAGTATCTTAACCGTAAGAGTATAATGTGAGCAGTAAAAACCTTAAACCTGAAAACTGGGGAATATGGATTATAGTCGGCATAATGAGATATGCTTCGAAACTGCCTTTATTTACACATAAATACATTGTCCTATTTATTGGATTTATAATTAAGCCTTTCCTAAAAAGCCGAAATGCGATTGCTAGAGAAAACCTTAAAATCGCTTATCTAGAGAAATCAGATAAAGAAATAGAAAAGTTAGTTAAGAAAAGTTACTACTCTATGGTACTCTCTGGGGCAGAAACTACAGCAGCTTGGTTTTTATCAAAAAAAAGATTTAATAAAATAACATTTGAATGGGGCGAAGGATCTAGAGAAAGATTTGAGAAATACCACACAGACCCTAATCAAAAATTAATTACATTAGGATTTCACTTTCACTGTATTGAAATAATTGGTCGTTATATCGGTCAAGAGTTTCCCCCTTTCACGGTAATGTATCAAAAAAATGGTAATGATCTTATAGAGGATCTGATAAAAAGCTATCGTGAAAAAAATCTATATAAATGCTTAGATAGTAAAAACTTTATAGCTGTGATCAGAAGTATAAAAAAAGGCTACAGTATGTGGTATGCTCCAGATCAAGATTTTGGCTTAGAAAGCTCTGGTATTGAAAACTCGGTTTTTGCGCCATTTTTTGGTAGACTTTGTTCTACTCTTACAGTAACTCCATGGCTTGCTCAAAAAACAGGAGCTGTTGTATTACCTGTCTATTATGTAAGAGAAAAATGTTTAGAAAAATATAAGATTGTAACTGGAGAGCCATTAGAGTTTACCGGAGATGCTTATAAAGATGCCGAAATTACTAATCGTTTTCTTGAAGATGCTATTCGTAAATACCCAGAACAATACTTATGGCAACATCGTCGCTATAGAACCAGACCAAACGGCGAACCACAAATTTACTAGAGTTTTGTTAATATGTTTAAGAAAAATTTATTTATTAAAGGGTTCTCTTTAGTTGAACTGATGGTTGTAATAGCAATCATAGCTATTCTTGCATCTATAGGAATACCCATGTATAACAACTATACATTAAGAAGTCATCGCAGCGAGGCAACTTCTGAACTATTATCAGCATCAAATGCTGCAGATAGCTATGAAATTCGTAACGGCTCATTCCCATCTGGTAGCAATATAAACTCTTTCTATCATGAGAATTCGCAAAGCGGACTTTATAGATTAGCATATGCTAGCATAAACTCAGGCTCAGGATATACAATTACAGCTACAGCACAAGGAGCACAAACAGCAGATACTCCTTGTACAAATATTGAACTACAAGTTAGTGGAGCTATTATTGATAAAACTCCTGTAGCATGTTGGAACTAATATTACTTAATTAATAAAGCAAGGACTACAAAAATGGCAAACTATAGCACAAATGAATTCAAAGGTGGCTTAAAAGTTTTAATAGATGGCAACCCTATGGTTATTGTTGAAAATGAATTTGTTAAACCTGGTAAAGGACAAGCTTTTAATAGAGTTAAACTTAAAAATTTACTTAACGATAGAGTTATAGAAAAAACTTTTAAATCAGGTGAATCTGTTGAAGCAGCAGATGTAGAAGAGTTAACTGCTGTATACTCATATTTTGATGGTGATAGCTATGTCTTTATGCACCCAGAAACATTCGAACAATATATGGTTTCTGAAGAAGGGCTTGGTGAAACTAAAAAGTGGTTAAAAGACCAAGATGAGTATCAAGTAATTTTATTTAATGGCCAACCGATATCAATTATCCCACCAAATTTCGTAAGCCTTGAGATTGTTGAAACAGATCCTGGCCTAAAAGGTGATACTGCGGGTACTGGTGGCAAACCTGCAACATTATCTACAGGGGCTGTTGTAAGAGTTCCTCTTTTTGTACAAACTGGTGAAGTTATTAAAGTTGATACTAGAACATCTAGCTACGTATCTAGAGTTAAGGACTGATAAAATATGCAATCTTCAAACAACTTAGTCTGGATCGACTTAGAAATGACAGGTCTTGATGTAGAACAATGCCAAATAATTGAAATAGCTGCGATTATAACAGATAAAGACTTAAATGTTGTTGCAGAAGCAGAACCTATAGCTATCTACCAACCTGATGAAGTTTTAGAAACCATGAATGAGTGGTGCATAAAAACTCATGGCGAAACTGGACTTACTCAAAGAGTTAAAGATAGTACAATAACTCTTGAAGAAGCTGAATTAAAGATTCTTGAGTTTATCAAGCAATATGTACCATACCAAAGTTCTCCTTTATGTGGCAATTCAATATGGCAAGACAGAAGGTTTTTAGCTAAATATATGCCTAAAATAGATGACTATTGTCACTATAGAATGCTAGACGTTACAAGCTTGAAGCTTCTAAATGAATATTGGGGTGATGGTGAATTTTTTAATAAAAAAGCGACACATAAGGCACTTGATGATATCCAAGAATCTATCGCAGAGCTAAAGTTTTATAGAAAAAAACTATTATCACTTTAAGAATAGATAATATAAAAAACAAATCAACACTACTTTCATTATTACTGTCTAGAAAATTACATTGATGCAGAAAAACCATTAAAGTTAGTGGAAACTACAGAGTCATCAAAGGTCTATCAGATACAATATTATTTATAAAAATAATGTAATAGCAGCAATGAACCACAACACTGCAATAAATATTTGATAACAATTCTCATTATCGTGTATCACAATTAAATATCTTTTGCTATACTTGTTACACCAAATTAGCTTTAAAAAATATATTCTTGAGAAATCACTATGAAATATGCTTTAGTTGGCAACCCAAACTGTGGTAAAACAACGATATTTAACTCTTTAACAGGACTTAATCAGAAGGTTGGTAACTGGTCAGGTGTAACAGTCGATAAGAAAATAGGTACTTTTAATTCAAATAATAAAAAAATAGAAGTCATAGATATCCCTGGTATTTACTCTTTATCTGTATCTGATGAGAATTCTATCGATGAGCAAATAGCATACTCTTTTATTGTTAAAGAAAAACCAAATGCAATCATTAATGTAGTAGATGCCTCAAATCTAAATAGAAGCTTATATTTAACTGTCCAGCTTATAGAGCTTGGCTTGCCAGTAATCTTAGCTGTCAATATGGTAGATGTCGCAACTAAAAAAGGTATTGTTATACACTATGATAAGCTAGAAAAAATTCTAGGATGTAAAGTTTTACCTATAGTTGGCTCAAAAAATGTTGGTATTCAAGACCTAAAACAAACTTTAGCAAATGCACAAAGCACACCAAACTTTGACCTAACTAAACATTACCCTAAAGAGGTCTTTGATTTAGAAAATCAAATTAGTGAATTGCGTAATAATCATATAGGTAACTTGTGGCTAACAACAGAGCTACTTGATGGTAGAAATATTCAAATTGCGCAAGAAGTTAAAGCTAAAGACTTAGATGCTTTAGAGAAATCTATAGATAGAAAGCAAAATTTTGATATTGCTAAATCTCGTTATCAAGCAGTTGCAGAGATTATAAATGCCTCAACTGAGAGTAAAAAAGTATCACGCATTAATCTAACAAATACTCTAGATGCAATATGTATGAACAAATATCTAGGAGTCCCAGTATTTTTACTGATGATGTACCTGATGTTCCTATTTTCCATTACTTTAGGGGCTGCTGTACAGCCTCTATTTGATGATTTCTCTAGTGCTATATTTATTGATGGTGTCGCTTACTATTCAAATTTAATTGGCTTACCAATACCTATTACTGAAATATTATCACAAGGCTTTGGCACTGGTATTAATACCGTTTTAGCATTTATACCTCAGATAGGCTTCCTATTTATATTTCTATCTATACTCGAAGACTCAGGTTATATGTCACGGGCAGCATTTGTGATGGATAAATTTATGCAGTCTATTGGCTTATCTGGTAAGGCTTTTGTACCATTAATCGTTGGTTTTGGTTGTAATGTTGCTTCAGTAATGGCTGCTAGAACTCTAGAGACACGAAAAGACCGACTTATGACTATTATGATGTCACCTTTTATGTCTTGCGGTGCAAGGCTAGCAATATTCTCAGTATTTGCGACTGCTTTCTTCCCAAACCATGGTGCATCGATAATATTCTTACTCTATATCACAGGTATCATAGGTGCCATAATAACTGGCTATGTTATTAAATTTACCTTTCTAAAAGGAGATACTTCTCCATTTATTTTAGATATACCAAACTATCATCTTCCTCATGCTAAAACAATCATGATATATAGTTGGAATAGATTAAAATCATTCCTTATTCGCGCGGGAAAAGTTATTGTCCCAGTGGCAATTATTGTCGGGAGTCTAAATAGTATTTACGTAGCGAAAAATGAATCACTTCTTAGTTATGGTAGTAAGAAAATCACCCCTATATTAAACCCTATTGGGGTTAGTGATAATAACTGGCCAGCGACAGTTGGTCTAGTAACAGGAACACTTGCAAAAGAGGTTGTTGTGGGTACTTTAAACACGATCTACACACAAGCAGATGATGATGGTATTCCCAAAAGCTTTAGCGCTATTGATAGCTTTAAGGAGGCTGTGAGTACTACCATCAATAACTTTAAGCATATTGATTTTAACCCAATAACCTCAAATGAGGCCGATGCAAATATGAGTACTGCAGCTATGGGTAATATGGTTAGTAAATTTGGCTCCGGTATTGCAGCTTTCTCATACTTACTTTTTGTACTATTATATATCCCTTGTATATCAGTAATAGGTGCCACAGTTAGAGAAGCTACGCGAGGATGGGCTATTTTATCAATAATCTGGAGCACCTCAATTGCTTATGTAGCTGCATTATTAGTTTATCAAACAGCTAATATTATTAATGCTCCTATAAAATCAGTAAGTTATATTATTGGTGCTATTATTTATACTTTAATTATTGTTTTCACGATGAAGTATTTATCAACTAAGATAAGATTTGTTGCTAACCTTACAGGATGCTCAAGTTGTAACACTAAATGCTCTTAACTTAATTAAATAACCAACCTCTTCTATTTATTTTTTATAATTTCTTTAACAAAACTCTTTAATCTCTCTATAAAAATATGATACGATGAAAAATAGTTGCACTTGAGGGTGTAGCAACATCAATTTAATTTATAAAAAGCTTGAGAGGAGTTTTTATGTCAAAGTTTGTTTATGCCTTTAGTGAAGGCAATAAGTCTATGCGTGATTTATTAGGTGGAAAAGGTGCAAATCTTAGTGAAATGCTAAATAGTGGTCTTCCTGTACCTGACGGATTTACCGTAACAACAGAGGCTTGTCTTAAATACTACGATGACCGTCAAAAACTAAGTAAAGATGTTAGAGAACAGATATTTGCTCACATTGCTAATTTAGAAAAAAGAACAGGTAAAACTTTTGGTGGTGGCAATAACCCTCTACTTGTATCAGTGCGTTCTGGAGCTAGAGTTTCTATGCCTGGTATGATGGATACCGTTCTAAATCTAGGTTTAAATGATGACGTTGCTAGAGCTATGGTAGCTAAGACAAACAATGAACAATTTGTTTATGACAGCTACAGAAGATTTATAATGATGTTTGCTGACGTTGTCATGGACTGTGAGAAAAAACCTTTTGATAAAATACTTGATGATAAAAAAGAAAAAAGAAAAGTAAAAAATGACTGTGATTTAAGTGCAACTGATTACAAAGATATTGTTGCTGAATATAAGAAAGTTTATAAAGATCTAGTCGGTAAAGAATTCCCTACAGATCCAGTACAGCAGCTGCTAGCTGCAGTCGAAGCAGTATTTAGATCATGGAATGCTGAAAGGGCTATTATATATAGAGAAATCAATAATATCTCAAATAACTGGGGTACTGCTGTTAATGTTCAGGAAATGGTATATGGTAACTCTGGTAATAACTCTGGTACTGGAGTGGCTTTTACAAGAAACCCTTCTACTGGTGAAAACAAACTCTTTGGTGAATACCTAATCAATGCTCAAGGTGAAGATGTGGTTGCCGGTGTAAGAACTCCTGCACATATATCGACCCTTAAAGACAAAATGCCACAAGTATTTGAAGATTTTGTAAAAATTGCTAAAAATTTAGAAAGAGTCTATAAAGATATGCAAGATATGGAGTTTACTATCGAAGATGGTAAGCTTTTCATGCTACAAACAAGAAATGGTAAAAGAACAGCAAGAGCGGCATTAAAAATAGCAGTTGATATGGCAAAAGAAGGCTTAATCACCAATGAGGAAGCTGTGATGATGGTGGAGCCACACTTATTAGAACAACTCCTTCATCCTAAATTTGATGAAAAAGCCCTAGCATCAAAACGCCCTCTTGGATCAGCTCTTGGAGCCTCTCCTGGTGCAGCTAGTGGAAGAATTTACTTTGATGTTGAGTCACTACTTGCAGCAAAAGCTCGTGGTCAAGAGAAAACCATACTAGTTAGGGTTGAAACGTCTCCCGAGGATATTGCTGGTATGAATGCTTGTAATGGTATTCTTACATTACGTGGAGGTATGACTTCACATGCTGCTGTTGTTGCTCGTGGTATGGGTAAGTGCTGTATCTCTGGACTAGAGTCAGCAAGGATCAATGAGGAAAAAAGAACTATTACTTTCGAAAGAGGCCAAGTTTTTACAGAAGGTGACTACTTATCTCTTGATGGAACAAAAGGTAATGTCTATAGAGGTATTATCAAAACTGTAGATCCTGAAGTGACTCAAGACTTTGAAGATTTTATGAAGTTCGTTGATAGTGTACGTAAGCTTCGCGTTAGATGTAATGCTGATACATATAAAGATGCTTCTATAGCTAGAGCATTTGGCGCTGAAGGTATTGGACTATGTCGTACTGAGCATATGTTCTTTGAAGAAGATCGTATCTCATATGTTAGACAAATGATCTTAGCAAAAGATAAAAAAGAAAGACAAAAAGCTCTAGATAAATTACTTCCTGTACAGCAACAAGACTTTGAAGAGCTATTTGAAGCTATGGACAAACTAGCTGTAACAATCAGATTTATCGACCCTCCACTTCATGAGTTCTTGCCACATGAAATTGATGAAATAGATGCTTTAGCAAAAGAACTTAATATTAGCTACAATGAGCTAGAAGCACGAATTGAGTCTCTCAGTGAAATGAATCCTATGATGGGACATCGTGGCTGTAGGCTTGCTGTTACATATCCAGAAATCATAGAAATGCAAACAAAAGCTATTATATATGCTGCAATTTCAAGCAAACGTATGGGCATCGATGTTCAGCCTGAGCTAATGATACCTCTAGTAAGTACTCTTGGTGAGTTTAAACTTTTAAGTGGAATTGTTAGGGAAGTTGCTGATAATATCTTAAAACGTGAAAAAATGGAAATTGAGTATAAAATCGGCGTAATGCTTGAGACTCCTCGTGGTGCTATTGGTGCAGGTATGCTTGCTGAAGCCGGTAGTGAGTTTTTCTCATTTGGTACAAATGATCTAACTCAAATGACTTTTGGATTTAGTAGAGATGATGCCAATAAGTTTATAAAAGATTATCTTGAGCATGGTATCTTAAGCTTTGATCCATTTGCCAGACTTGACCCTAAAGGTGTTGGTAAGCTAATGGAAATAGCTAAAGAAGGCGTAAAAGCTGTAAATCCTAATGCTAAAATGGGTATCTGTGGTGAGCATGGTGGTGAGCCATACTCTGTCGGTTTCTGCCATGATTTAGATCTTGATTATGTATCTTGTTCTCCATTTAGAGTGCCAATTGCAAGATTATCAGCAGCTCAAGCAAAAATTTATGCAGATCGTAAGTAGTTCTTTTAAATTATTTTACTTCCTAACTATTCTCAAAAAAATCAACTGTTATGCTAAAACTAGGTTTACACTAAAATATTATATGGCTACAATAACTATATTAACTTTTACTAAGAGTATCTTGCCTAAAGTATTCTTATACTCAAAAGATAAGGGAAAATGCATAAAATAGTGAATTCATGTATGCCGACGGCAATACATATAGATATTGGTCCTATAGCTAAGATGTCAGGTAATAGTAAAGCTTTTTTTAAAGTCTTTACTACTGTATTCTTTAAAAAAAGCAAATCTCAAAGTAATTCTTCTCAAGCACTCCTCTCCCTCTCAAAAAATACTCTATGTCTCTAATAGCAGACACTAAATAAAACTATTTAAAATTTAACTTAAAAAAATAATTAAATACCGAGGATAAAAATGATAGATAAAATTTGGAAAAATGGTGAAATCATCTCTTATGAAGATGCAAAAGTTGGAATAGATACCCATGCTCTACATTATGGTTCTGCTGTATTCGAAGGCGTAAGAGCCTATGAAACTCCTAATGGTGTTGGTATCTTAAAATTAAAAGAACATATGGAAAGATTTATATACTCAATGAGTGTTCTTGGAATGGAAAGTAAATATAGCGTTGATGCTCTATGTCAAGGTGTAATCGATATAGTAAAAGCTAGTGGCAAAAAATCATGCTATATAAGACCTTTAGCATATTATGCTGAAGGAGGTATAAGTGTATTACCATCCAATGCTCATCCTGTAGATATTGTTATTATGTGCCTTGATCTAAATAAGTATACTGATATCAAACTTGCTAATATTAAAATCAGTAAATATATTCGTATTCACCCTCAGTCTACAATCTGTGATGCAAAACTTAGTGGAACTTATGTAAATTGCATATTAGCATCAGGAGAAACTAGAGGTACTAACTATCATGAATCTGTAATGCTTGATATAGATGGAAATATTGCTGAAGCTGGTGCTATGAATATTTTCATTGTAAAAGATAAAGAAATTATAACGACCCCTCCAGGGACAATACTAAATGGAATTACTAGACAAATCATCATACAAATTGCTAAAGACTTAGGTTATAAAGTCACAGAACGCTTATATAAGGTAGATGAACTAATTGATGCTGATGAAGCCTTCTTATCAGGAACTGCTGCTGAATTAATTCCTGTTGGAAGTGTTGATGATAATCAGCTTAAAGACTCCGATCATAAAATAACGGTACAGATAAAAGAAATCTTTGAAAAACTCAATAAAGGAGAAGCTTACAAAGATTTTTTAACATATATAGAGGAGTCATAAATATTATGAGTAAGAAGAAAATTCATATTTTTGATACAACTCTTAGAGATGGTCAACAATCCCCTGGTGCAGGTATGTCTTTTGAGGATAACATTACATATGCTGATCTTGCAGATAAACTAAATATTGACATCATAGAAGCTGGATTCCCATCGGCAAGTAAAACTGATTTTGAAATAGTGAATACTATTTCAAAGAGAATGACTGATAGAAAGTCAAATATGACTATTGCTGGATTATGTCAGTTACGCAAGAACCAAGTTGAAATCACAATGGATGCTTTACGCCCTTCTCTAGAAATAGGCAAAGCAAGAGTACATATGTATCTACCGGTAGATCCTAATTTAGCCCAAGCAAGCTTAGGTAGCAAAAATGAGAATGAACAGAATATCAAGAATGTTTACGAACTAGTTAAGCTTGCAAGTGATGAGGGCTTTGAGGTTGAGTTTAGTGCTGAAGGATATTCTAAACTTGGCGATACATTTGACTATGTAACGGATGTTTTTAGAGCTGCTGTTTCAGCTGGAGTTTCTGTAATTAACTGTCCAGATACAATTGGTGGCGCATGTGAAAGAGAAGGCGATAATTATTTTGTCAAAAATATGGCTAAGCATGCTGAAATTATTAAAAAAGAATTTCCTGATAAAGACATAATCTGGTCAGCTCATTGTCATAACGATTTAGGTTTGGCATTAGAAAATTCTATGAATGCGGTTTTTGATGGTCCTGCAAGACAAATTGAAGGTTGTATTAATGGTGTCGGTGAAAGAGCTGGTAACGCCTCTTTAGAGCAATGTATTATGTTTCTAAACCTTTTTGGTAAACAAAAAGACTGTCACTACTACAATGATATTGATATTTCTAGCTTTAAAAATATCTCTGATTTTATTGGTGATAGAATGTTATCAAGACAACCTCACTACCCTATTACAGGGCTAAATTCAGCTAGACATACGTCTGGTGGCCATACTAATGCTATATTAAGTAATCCTCTAGCATACCAACCATTTCACCCAGAATCTGTTGGTAACGAAATTAGCTTTGTCTTTGGTCCTCTTTCAGGAGGTAATCATGCTAAAAAGATTATCGAAGAAAATGGCTACATTTGTGATGACAAAGAAAAAGCAAAAATTGCTCAACAAATAAAAGATATTTATCATGAACGTAGAAAAGGTATTACCGATGAAGAGCTAATTACTGCTTATAAAGAAATCAAATCACCAATAAATGTAACAAGTATTGACTATGGAAAGTCTAATGGTGAAACATATGTTGAGCTAAAAGGAAGCTTCTTTGGTAATACAGTCTTTAGAATCACTGACCATGGTGAAAACTCTGCATTATCTGCTTTACTAAAAGGTATACAAGAGTATATTCCTGGGGTTAATATTTCAGACTACTTCTCAAGATCATTAAAAGATGATGGTATTAACTCTAAATCAGAAAGTACAATCATAATTAAAACAGGTGATAATAGTCCTACTTTTAAAGGTGTTGCTACTGATCAAGATATAGAGGTCTCGACACTTAAAGCTCTAATTACAGCTACAAATAAATTATATGTAGAAACAAACTATAGTGCTTGATATAGCAAAAAATACGATAACATAAAACGAAGCAAGTAAAACAAAATGTAGGAAATATAATATGGCAAAGAATATTATAGATAAAATCTGGGATGCTCATGTTGTAAAACAAATACCTGATTTTCCAGATATTTTATATATAGATAGAATGCTTATGCACGAAGTAACTTCAGCTCAAGCATTTGATAGAATTAGGGAATTAAATGTACCTATAAATAACACTAAATCAATCATTGCTACTGTAGATCATAGTATATCAACATCTACAGTTAATCGTTTAGAGATGGAAGATAAAGTTGCTCAAGCTCAAGTTGAAAAGCTTCGTAGCAATGTTAAAGAATTTGGAATTGATTTTTATGACTTTGAAAGCCAACATCAAGGTGTAGTTCATGTAATGGGCCCAGAGTTAGGATTTACTTTACCAGGAACAACTCTTGTATGTGGTGATTCTCATACTTCAACACATGGCGCATTTGGTGCTTTAGCATTTGGAGTTGGAACATCTGAAGTTGGGCATGTGCTTGCTGCAAACTGTATCCTACAATATAGACCAAAGACAATGAAAGTTGAGTTTGTAGGAAAACCTTCAAAGCTAGCAACAGCAAAAGATATTGTAATGAAACTAATTGCTAATATTGGTATTGGTGGTGCTGGGGGCTATGTAATTGAGTATGCAGGTGACGTAGTTAAGGATATGACTATGGAAGAGCGTATGACTCTATGTAACATGTCTATAGAATGTGGTGCAAGAGCTGGTCTAATCTCTCCAGATGATAAAACTTTTAGCTATTTAAAAGGCAAAAAATACGCCCCTCAAGGCTCTGATTTTGATAAAGCTATTGAAAAATGGAAAAATCTAGAAAGTGATGAAAATGCATACTTCGATAAGTGCATAGAAGTAGATATAAACAACCTAGAGCCTATGGTAACTTGGGGAATAAACCCTCAACATGCAATTAGTATATCTGCCAAGATTCCAAATCTTAAAGACATTCCAACTCACCAACATAAGTTAGCTCAGCAAGCTTATGATTATACTAAATTTAATGCTGATGAGGATATCCTTGGTAAAGAGATTCAATGGGCATTTGTAGGTAGTTGTACAAATGGCCGTATTGAAGATATGCGTGCTGTAGCTGAAATACTAAAGGGAAGAAAAGTCGCTAAAAATGTAACTATGTATATAGTTCCTGGCTCTGAACAAGTTAGAAAAATAGCAATATCAGAAGGCTTAGATAAAATCTTTATAGATGCTGGTGCTGAATTTAGAATGCCAGGTTGCTCAATGTGTCTAGCAATGAATGATGATAAAGTTCCAGAAGGTCAAAGATGTATAAGCACATCAAATAGAAACTTTATCGGACGTCAAGGTAAAGGAAGTATAACTCATCTTGCATCACCTCAAACAGTAGCTGCCAGTGCTGTTATGGGCAAAATATGCAGTGTTGATAAACTATAAATAAGGAGTTATAAGAAAATGCAAGCTTTTAAAAAATTAACATCTAATGCAATTCCTTTATGGCTAAGTGATATTGATACAGATATGATTATCCCTGCTAACTTCCTAACGCAAATAACAAAAGATGGTTATGGTAAGAGTTTATTTCACAATCTAAAAGAAAAAGATAGTGATTTTATTTTTAACAATCCTAATTACTCTAACTCACAAATATTAATAGCTGGTAGTAATTTTGGTTGTGGATCATCTAGAGAACATGCTGTTTGGGCCCTTACTCAAGCTGGTATCAGAGCAATAATAGCACCTTCTTTTTCTGATATATTTTTCAATAACGCGGCTAAAAATGGCCTATTATTAATATCGCTAGATAAGGATATTGTTAAAGGTTTATGTGACAAAGCAGAGGATCCAAAGTTTAATGTAACTATTGACCTTGAAAACCAAGCAGTTTCTGCTGATGGACATACTTATAATTTTGATTATGATCCTTTCCGTAAGAATTGCCTTATCAAAGGACTTGATGACATGACTTACCTTATCGACAACTTAGATATAATCAAACAATTTGAACAATCAAGAAGAGATTAAAATGGAAAAAAATATTGCTATATTAGCTGGTGATGGAATCGGCCCTGAAGTTATGGGGTCAGCAATTAAGGCTCTTGATGCTATAGCTAAAAAATATAATCACAAATTTAATTATACTGAAGCTTTAGTTGGTGGTGCAGCTTACGATAAATATAAAAGCCACTGCCCAGAAGAAACATTAGAGGTCTGTAAAAACTCTGATGCCATACTTTTTGGCTCAGTTGGAGGCCCTGTTGAAGCTCAAAATGACGAAAAATGGCAAGGCTGTGAAGCTAATAGTATTTTAGCTCTTAGAAAACACTTTGGTTTTAATATAAACATTCGCCCTAGCCAAATATTTCCATCGTTAAAAGAAACATGTCCTTTAAAAGATAGCCGTATTGCAAATGGAGCTGATATTGAAATCTTTAGAGAGCTTTCTAGAGATATCTACTTTGGCGAACATAAAACTTTTACTGATGAAAATGGTACAAGATGTGCTACAGATATTGCTGAATATGATGAGCACACTATTAGAAATATTGTTACTCAAGCATTCGAAAGAGCTACACAACGATCAAATAGATTAACATCTGTGGATAAAGCAAATGTTTTAGATACATCACGACTATGGAGAAATATAGTTAATGAAGTAGCAAAAGACTATCCAAGTGTTACTGTTAACCATATGTATGTAGACAACTGTGCTATGCAGATGGTTCTAAACCCAAGTCAATTTGATGTAATGGTTACAGGCAATCTGTTTGGTGATATTATCTCTGATCTTGCTTCTGTTCTACCAGGATCTATTGGCCTAGTTCCATCTATTAGCTTAAATAAAGATGGCTTTGGTCTTTATGAGCCTTCTGGTGGTTCTGCATATGATATTAAAGGCCAAGGCAAGGCGAACCCTATCGCACAAATATTATCAGCCTCTCTAATGCTTTCTTATTCATTTGGATTAGTAGCTGAAGCTGAAGCTATTGCAAATGCAATTAATTTAACTCTTGAAGATAAATTTAGAACTCAAGATATCTATACTCAAGGAACTAAACTATCTTCTACTGAAGAGTTTACTGATGAGATTATAAAAAGATTATAATCTTATTTATCCTAATGAAATATCATATCTACTAGCTATAGTAGTCACAATCTTGGCTACTACAGCATATAGGACACCTAAGATAATCGTAATTACACCTAACCATAGGAAGTAACTTTCATAAGTACTTAAACTTACTACCGGGTTAATCTTACCATCTGGCATAGCTACAAGCTGACCTAATTTACCAGATAAAGCACCTCCTAAAGCAACTGCTAGCATAAAAAATCCCATACCTAAAGTTACTATTTCTTTTCTAAAATAGATCGCTATTAGAGAAAAACCTAATGCTGCAACTAAAAGCTCTGCTAATGCGCCAAAGAAGAAGTAAACAAACATCCAATTACCATTAACAAAACCATCAACCTGTGTCAGCTTTATCACCAAATATAAACTTAAAGGAGCTACCCCTGCAATTACAGTTCCTATAGAGTATTTATATGGAATTGATAAATGTTTTATGCTATTTTTATAAAAAATAGCTAATATCGGACTTAAAACAACTAGCCAAAAAGAGTCTAACGATGCGTAAGTTGCTGGAGATACACTCAAACCTATCAAATTAAGCTTAACATTATGTTTAGCAAATAGTACTAAAGTTAAAACATCTGACTATATACAATAAAGTAAATAACTGCTTCAATAACTAAAATTACACCTATTATTTGTAGAATGGTTTCTTTGACATCATTAGTATTTTTTGCGTCTACTAACATATATACAAATGTTAAAATACATAAAGATATTATTAGATATAGAGAAATATCTGTAACTTGAAATAAGCCATAACAGATAAATAACTGAGCTAAACATGCTAAAGATATAAACAATTTAATCTTCATAGTCATTGGAGGTAAATCTGAACTTATATTGCTTAAAAGCTTAGCTCTCCAAAGATAGTTTGATATTGCCAAAAACATACCTATAACACATACTATGAAAGCATATGAATAATTGGTATATTTAGCAATTATGGGGGTGAATGCAATAGCAAGAAAGCTACCTATATTTACACCCATATAATATAGTGTAAATGCAGAGTGTGATTGCGATGGATTATCATCAAAAATTCTTGAAATTAGTGAAGTTGGCGCAGGTTTAAAAAGTCCATTACCAACAATTATAAGAGATAGCGCCCAACTAACATGACTCAAGCTAGTTGAGCTAGCCAAAATTATATAGCCTAATAATAAAAATACAGCTCCTATAACCAAAGCATTTTTAACACCAATATACTTATCCGATAAGTATCCACCTATCGTCGGTGTAATGTAAATTAGCGAAGCAAATATCCCAAAGACTAAATACCCTTGTGACTCACTAATATGACTAGCTGTTATAAAAAGCATAAAAAGGGCTTGGAAACTATAAAAAGCATATCTCTCCCATAACTCCACAAACCATAATACAGAAAACTGCCTTACTTTTAGATCTTTTATCAAAATCATTCCTTTATTAATTATTTTTTAGATTAAGGGGATAATTTAACCTAAATATTGCTAAATCTAAAGTAGATTTTATTTTACTGCTTATAAAATTGACTCTAATCACCTAGTCACATAAACTTTTTTATATACATATACTTTATTTTAAAGAAATGGCTATAGATAAGCTTGATGAGAAATCCTTTCGGATCCATGCTACGAATGATGCTGTAATCTGTTTTGACTACAATACAAATGATCATGGTCAATTTAAACTTTATGATGGCAGTAATGTTGTCGAGTGTTGCAAGATACGAACTACACCACTAAAAACAAAGTATTACCATATTGAATGGTTATTAGAGTCAAATAAAGAATATATTCTTAAAATCATCTGTGATACCAAGAACCTAGATATTCAAAATGGCTGGGTATATGATGATACGCTACTTGAGTATGGAGGAGTATGCTTTAGTCTTAAATATGGGCAATTTCAGTCACATCACTCTCATGACAACTCTAATCTAAAAGATACTGAGCGCCTACAGTATCACTTTACAGCTAAAGACGCTTGGTTAAACGATCCTAATGGCCTAGTTTACTTTAAAGGTAAGTATCATATGTTCTACCAGCATTATCCTTATGGTAAGCATACAGCAATTTTACACTGGGGACATGCTGTATCTAAAGATATGGTACATTGGCAACATTTACCTATTACAATTTATCCGCAAAATGACCTTGATGATAGATATATAGGTGGTGCATTCTCAGGTAGTGCTATGGTTGTAGATGACGAACTTTTTCTTGCCTATACAGAGCATTTTGAAGACCTAGAAAACTCTCCAGATATTTTTATAGAAAAGCAAAATCTAATAAAAAGTAAAGATGGTATACATTTTTCAAAACCTGAAAGTATTATTAATCGTAAGCCTGATTTTTGCTCTTATGATTTTAGAGATCCTAAAATATGGTTTGATAAAAATTTTAACTGCTATTATATGGTGATTGGCACTTATGCGAATAACTATCCAAGCGTTGCACTGTATAGATCTGATGATGCTAAAAACTGGCATTATCATAGCATATTATTTCAAGAAAAAGCTATCTCAGGTAGAACACTAGAATGTCCCGATTTATTTTATCTAGATGGTAAATATGTGTTAGTGCTATCAATTTTTACAACAGAAAATAAAAAAGATTTTGATTACCAATCTTTCTATTATATTGGTGATTTTGATGGTAGATACTTCTCTGCTAAAACTCCTGCTACATACATAGACTCTGCAAAAGAGTTTTATGCTCCGCAGACTTTTGAAGCAAACGGTAATAGATATGCTATTGCTTGGATGAACTCTTGGGAAGATCATAAAAATCGTGCCAAAGAAGATTCAGCTGGCGCAATGAGTCTAATGAGACAGTTCAAAGTAAAGGATAACAAGCTTATTTCCTACCCTGTTGATACTTACAAAAACCTTAGGGTACAACACTTACAACCAATAGTTTTTAATCAAAATACTATCCTACCAGCAAAACTTATTGAGTTAAATCTAGAGTTTACTTCGGGTAATCAATGGCAACTAGACCTTTTAGAAAATAAGCAAGAATTTGTGATTAGCATTTGCTATCAAAACAATCAGATCTCGGTAGAAAATAGTCTAAATCAAGTTATGGATAAAGCCTTTATAAAAGATATAAATTCACAAAATATAACTGTAGATATCTTTTTAGATACAACAAGTATTGAGCTTTTCGTTAATAAAGGTCAAGAGTCTATAACTATGAGATTTGAACGCTCTACTGACATAAAGGATACAATGAAGATTATAGCTTCAGATCAGAAGAACCTAGCTATCAAACTATATAAACTAAATTCAATATGGCAATAAAACTTAGAGAGTATACAAATGGCATCAATTAATACAAATAATCAACTATCAACATTCACTGTTCCAGAAAGCCTAAAGCTAAAAGCGACCCTTTACAGACTTTTGTGTAAATTTTTCATAGGCTACCAATCCTATCTTCAAATTTAATCATAAAATGTGCAA
>NZ_JBGCTX010000008.1:0-49285 GCF_041102755.1 Francisella sp. 19X1-34 | reverse complement strand
TTTAAAAACGATAAAATACTTGACCAGAATACTTCTTTTATATGATAATGCATTTGCTAAACCCTTGATATTTACTGCCTTTCAACTTTTAAATAACAACGGTTTAGTTATTTTCAATCTAATTTAGATTTTTTGTGCACAGAACCTAGTAAGGAATAATTATTGTCTTATATGAAATACACCTGGTTATTGCTAAGCTTTCTAATAGTAAGTTCAGCAACGGCAGCTTATAATCCTAATAAAATATCAGGTTTTGTAATAAATTGGGGTAGTGGAGCATCAATATTAAAACAAAAACCTTATTCTACTTTAACTTCGGTCAATAATATAGCTTTTGTAACAAATAAAGGAACTTCTTTATATTGGGGAGCTCCTGGAGGGTTAGCTTTGAGTACTACTAAAGTCAAAGATTATATATTGCAAAGCGGTAAGCCAGCAAATAAGTTTATGTTATCTTTTGGAGGATCTACAAATAGTAAAGGATGGGTATACTTTAATCAAAAGAATACTAATGTTAAAGTGATTGTTGAGAGATTATTAGATATTGTTAAGCAGGTGGGTATTGCAGGTATAGATATCGATGTTGATATTCCTAATGCCTCTCCAGTTTTTAAATCGAATTTCCATATGTTTGTATCAGATCTAAGTAGTAGTTTAAAAAAGCAAGGTAAGCTTAATATCCATTGATTTACCACATACAGGAGCATGTGGTGCTTCGGCTAATTCTAATAATAGAATGTGTATACGGCTTAGAGGTTTAAGTCGCTCTTGGGGAACAGCAAGATGGTTTTTCTCTGGAAATTATCGTATTTCACAATATATAGATTATTATAATGTTATGTCATATTCATGGCCAAAAGTTGGTAGTAAGAAAGCACTTATTTATACAAAAAACTCTGTATTATCATATAACAAGCTAGGTGTGCCATTTAGTAAACTTAATATAGGTATTGAAGTTGGAGAAGCAAAAGATAAATCAAATATAGATGATAAGTTTATAAGTGGTGTAATAGCATATGCTAATAAGAATAGTTTAAAAGGAATATTCGTATGGAACTATAATGTTGATTATGCTAACTATGGGAGATATTCAAATTTAAAAGAAGGAGGGGATACTACAGTGGTTCAGGCATTATTGGCACCATAGAACTTATGCTTAAGTTAGAATAGAAAAACTTTAGTATATCTTGATGTAGAGTCTTTTTTAAAGAAATTATCTTTTTGCAAAAGATAATATTAAAAACCTTAGTAATATGTGTTTTAATAATAAAACATACAAAAGGCTAACTGATTCTATGAATTTTCACAAACCCTTATCTAGTGGGAATCTTCATCTTCAAGTAATGCATCAAAATGATTTTGATGAACTATTTAATGTCGCGAGAGATCCTGAAATATGGGAACAACATGATGATAAGCTAAGATATAAAAGAGAAATATTTAAGAAATTTTTTGATAGTGGTATAAATAATCCACAAAATTGTTATTTGATTTACTATAAAGACGAGTTGGTTGGTTCTACAAGATATTATGAGTATGATTCTGTTGTATCATCAATAAAAATTGGTTATACATTTTATGCCAAAAAATATTGGGGAACTGAATTAAATAAGGAAGTTAAAAAACTAATGCTTAGTTATGCTTTTAACTTTGTTAATATTGTCTTTTTTGATGTTTGGGTCAAGAATTTTCGCTCACAAAAAGCGGTGGAAAAGCTAGGAGCGAGCTTATATAAAAGAGATGATCAGCGCGAGAGATTAGTTTTTAAACTGACAAAAGAAGACTGTTTATTAGAACTTTATTAAATTATTTGATTCGTAGAATAAAAAATATAAAACTAAAACTTTTATTTTAAAAGATTATTTTTGGTGTAAACTTTTTAGTAACATTATTACTAAGATAATTGTTTATGCGACGTGATTTACAAAATTGGCTATATGAATACTCATTGAGTCACAAAAATGTTATTAATCAAAAAATCCACACTATTTGTGTTCCAGCAATTACTTTTTCAATTATTGGGATATTATATTCTATTAGTTTTTGGTTAGCTTTGATTCTGATAATACTAGCGTTATGTTTTTATTTTTCATTATCTTTTAAATATGCTTGGATCATGTTAGTAGCAAGTTTGATAATGCTTGGAGTAGCTATTTTTATTCCAAATATTTTATTGATTTCGATATTTATATTTATCATTGGTTGGGCTTTACAGTTCTATGGTCATCATTTAGAGGGTAAAAAGCCATCTTTCTTAAAAGATGTTCAATTTCTACTAATAGGACCGTTATGGGTCATACAGAAGTTTGATAAATAAATTATACAAAAGCCATTAGCCTAATATAGGCATTTAGCGTATTTGAAATATAAAATGAATTTTTAAGAAAAAGTCGAATAAGAAATAAAATTAACCGAAAGCTCTTCTTTGAGCAATTCTTGCTCTTTTTACAGCTGCTCTTTTAGCTATTTTTCTTTTTTCAGTTGGCTTAACATAATGCTGTCTATCTCTAAGCTCTTGCTTGATTCCAGCTTTTTCGCAAGCACGTTTGAAGTTTCTTAAACTAATATCAAAAGGTTTACGTTCGTCAACTCTAATACTTGGCATTATAGTACCTCGATATTTATAGCTTCAGGACCTTTTCTACCTTCTTGAGTTTCAAAAGTAACTTGTTGGCCTTCTAGGATTGTTTCGCCATTTAGTTTTGATATATGTACAAATACATCTTTACCACCATTTTCAGGAGTTATAAAACCAAATCCTTTTTGGTCATTGAAAAATTTTACTGTACCTTGTGATTTATTATCCATTTCTAATTCTCTTTATTTTATTTGGTTAGTTCTTTATATAGCTATTTAAAGCTATTAATCTACGTACGGATTATATGAAATGACAATTTATGAGACTAGCAAAAACTGAAATTAATATACTGAAAATTAAACTCTTTGAAAATTTTCTATCCTTACACCTCTAGTGTAGTATAAAAATATGATAAAAGATATAGCTAGAGATAAAATAATAATCTTAAACAGTAATAGAAATACTTAATCTAATTTTTCTCTTTTGGATTTAAGTAGTTTACTAGAGCTTTGCCATTGCTCTACTCGAGGTTTTAGATCTTGAATTTTATTTTCAAATTCTAGCTCAAGATCAATGTTATATAGATTTGCAATTTCAAGTACACATACAAATACATCAGTTAATTCTGACTTGATTTTTTTATCATCTGAAGTCTCTTCATAGATTTCTTTTTGCATAATTTCATTAGCTAGCTCACCAACCTCTTCAGTCAGAGCGATAAAACTAGCTAATCTTGGGTGAGAAATATTTTTAAAAAGCCTTTCTATAGTATCTTGCGCTTCTTTGATTTGCATGAGATTTAAGAATTAATTTTTATATTATTATTTATTCTACAACACTTATGTCCACAGAAGGGCGTAAAGTTGAACAAACTGCTAAAGCATCGTGAACTGGATGGTTAGCAAACTTTTCAAAAGGAGCGTCTGCACCTGCTTTAGTATTAATACATGGGATAGTTTGCTGCATTAAGTTGTAGTCAAATCTAGGTGCCCATTTACGTGAACCAAGTCTAGCTGTAGTTGAACAGTTATCAACCATATGAGCAACACCTTTGAAGTGCATATATGGGTTTAGAGAATCTACAGCTTCGATAATAGACTCATTAACAATTTCAGAGTAAGCATGGCCTTTTTGAACTAGAACATCAGTTTGAGCCATAATACAAGCAATATAAACACCAGCTGTAATAGGATCAATAGGAGTTGTATGTTGATCACGCTCAGCTCTTACTTTTTCACCAACTTTCCAAAGTTCAGTCTTATCAATTTTACCCATAGGTAGACGATCATGACGTGCACCAGCCATTACAACTGAACGAATTTCATTGCCGCTTTCAACATCTTCATAGCACTCAATTAAGATATCAAATAATGGAGTGTAAGCAGCATTATATGCATTCTCAAATTTTTGTTTATCTTCTGCAGTCTCTAGGCTGTCATATACTTTTCTCAGGCCTTGAGTTGAGATGATTTTAGATATTGGGCCAGTGATTGCTTCAGCAGTACGACGGAAAGCCTCCTCTTTGTCCATACCATTGTCAGTAAAGTAACGATAAAGTACTTCGATGATGCCATGAACACCACCAAGTAAAACACCTCTTTCACCAAAGATGTCAGAACGATATTCCATTTCCATAGTTGTTGGGAAAACAAACGGAGCACCACAAGCGATAGCCCAACCTAGAGCTTGCTCAGTTGCTTTACCGTTAACATCTTGATAAACACCTATACTACTATTGATACCAGCACCATTTATTGTTTTACCTTGCTCATATAAGCGACGAACAGAAGGTCCCATACCTTTAGGGCACATTGCGATAATATTTATGTCATCTCTAATTTTATGATTAATACCTTCAACAAAACCAATTAAGAAACCATGTGAAAAAGCTAATGTTGCTCCAGGTTTAACAGCTGCAAAAATTCTATCATGAAGCTTAGCTTGAGCAGCATCAGATATTAAGATAATAGCCATGTCTGATTCTTTAATAACATCAAACATTTCACCTAAAGTACCATTCTCTTTAGTAAAACCAACTGCCTCAGCTTCTTTTTCTGAGCTTGATCCAGCACGTAAACCAACTTTAACTTTTATATCAGTCCCCTCTAAAGAATCGCGTAAATTTTGTGCTTGAGCTGGGCCTTGAGATCCCCAGCCTATCACACCAATTTGCTTGATTCCTTTAAATGCTTGAGGTAACTTCTCAAATAAATGACGACCGCCTGCAACGATAGTCTCATTATGTCCACCTAAGTTGTATTCTTTAACTTCAAAAATATTACTTTGAATTTTCATGGTATTCTCCAGTTATTTAGGTCTTTTATCGTAAATCTAATTATAAATCTACATAAAGTGTTGCTTGAAATAAAGTGAAAAATTTGCAATTATTTATTGCATAAACTGCAATAAATAGTGTGTATGATTGATAAAAAAGAATTGAATGCTTTTAAAATATTGGCTGAAACTTTACATTTTGGTAGGGCGAGTGAGAAATGCTTTCTAACACCATCAGCTTTAACTCGTCTTATTCAACGTATTGAACAAGAAATGGAAGTAATACTTTTTGAAAGAGATAATAGAAATATTAGACTAACTGATGCAGGTAGAGTCTATTATCAATTTGCCAAAGAAATGCTACAGAAGTATGAGGATCTAAATTGTGTTTTGCACCCTAAAGAAGGACAGATAGTAGGCGATATTAGAATATCTTGTACAGTAACAGCATCATATGTGGTTTTACCCGAGATTATTAAGAAACTACATCTAAGTTATCCTGGTATTAAGATACAGCTAACTACAGGATCAATAAAAAACTGTACTAGCCAGCTTGAAGAAGATGCTTCAGATGTAGTCATAGCGATTCTTTCCAAAGATATTCCTAATAATTTTCGTGTTAATGAAGTTTTAACTACACGGATGGTTATGATTGCTCCAGCTATAAAAAAAATTAAAAACTTAAAGCAAGCTATTAAAGAAATACCTTTTATAAGACCTGCTCATTATATCGGAGGCAGTAATTTAGATGAATGGTTTAATAAGCAAAATTTAAAGCCTGAAATATATGGAGATGTTGATGGTAATGAGGCTATTTTATCATTAGTAGCTTCAGGGATTGGTATATCTGTGCTGCCAGAGGTGATATTAAAACATAGCCACTTATCTAAATCTGTAAATATAGTAGAAACTAATGGTTTACCAGAGATTTTTGTAGGTGTAGTAATGAGGAAAGAAGCTTTAATATCACCTGTTAAAAAAATATTTTGGGAGCTTGTTGAGAAATTAGATATTATCAAAGCTTAAAGTTTAAGATTTTTTATAGGCTAAATAATTTTCAAACATCCTTTTTTAGCATCTATATATTCATAATATGATAGTTTATAATAGCCTAATTAGGTTTTTGACAAGTTTAGTTTAAAGTATGAGTGAAATAATTATAAAAACACCTGAAGAGATTGAGAAAATGCGTGTTGCTGGGAAGCTGGCAGCAGAGGTTTTAGAAATGATTACTCCATATGTGAAAGAGGGGATCACAACTGGAGAGTTAGATAAGATATGTCATGAATATATTATCAATGAGCAAGATGCATATCCAGCGCCTCTTAACTATCATGGTTTTCCCAAATCTATATGTACATCAATAAACCATGTTGTTTGTCACGGTATCCCTGCTGATAAAAAGCTAAAAAAAGGTGATATTTTAAACATTGATGTAACAGTCAAAAAAGATGGCTATCATGGTGATACAAGTAAGATGTTTATGATCGGTGAACCATCAGTAATGGCTAAGAAACTTGTTGAAGTAACACATGAATGTTTATGGAAAGGTATAGAAGTAGTTAAGCCAGGTAATCATTTTGGTGATATTGGAACAGTTATAGAAAAACATGCTAAAAAATTTGGCTATTCAATCGTTGATGCTTTTTGTGGTCATGGTATAGGAGCTAATTTTCATGAGCCTCCTCATGTTATGCATCATGGTGAAGCTGGCTCTGGAGAGATGATTAAAGAAGGTATGATTTTCACTATTGAGCCAATGATAAATGTTGGTAAAAGAGCAGTTTCAGTTTTAAAAGATGGCTGGACAGCAGTTACTAAAGATAGATCCCTTTCTGCTCAATGGGAGCATACTATTTTAGTGACAAAAGATGGTTGTGAAGTCTTAACTTTAAGAGAAGAAGAAAAAATATAAAATGTCACAAAAAGTAACTCAAAAACTTGTAAATCAAAAATGTGAATTATTAAAGTCACAGAATGAAGATATTACTGTTAATAAAGTTAGAAAACTTATTGGTGGTAATATTTCAATTATTGATTTAGTAGAGAAGGTTACTTTATATAAACAAGATAAAAAAAAGGCTCTTATTGAAGCTCAAATAGAAAAAGAGCCTATACGAAGCAAGCCTTTTGATGCATTATTAGCAATAATTCAGTCAACATTAAAAGAGCATTCTGTTGAAGAAAGTCAGATAGCTACTAGCTTACGAAGTAATTTAAAAAAATATATAGATCAGCAAATATCTGAAAAAACTAAAAAACTCAAACAAAAGCAAGTTGAAGTATCTAACAAAAATGATAGTTTGGAAATATCAAATCTAACCTTAAATAGACGTTATAACGAGCTTCTTGAAAAATATAACGAGTTAAAAGAAGAATCATATAGTTTAAAACAAAATTATAATTCAAAATCGATGCGCTTTATTGAGAAAGAGACTGTTGAAAAGACTCTTTTAGCATGGGAAGATTTTAAGGATATCAAAGAGCAGATTTCAAGTTTGGGAGCTTATGCAAAAATGGCTGTATACGATAAGAGAGGATTTATCGCTATAAAATTTCCAGCCACAGATTTTTTAACTCAAGAGTGTCGCTCTGGTGTTAGCAGGTATCTAAAAGCAAAAACAACTTTTGATTATACAATTCAAGCTTGGATTCTTTCTGGATTTACAGATATTATAAAGACATTGGGCTTCCTTCGAAGAAATAAATTTGTTTTTTCGAAGGAGTTAGAAACGATAGCATATCATCGTAAAAAAAGTCTTTGAAATTAAATGTCTTAGTTATTGTTTTTTTAATATAGGTGTTAAGAAAATTTAATCGTAGTTATAGAAAATATTTTTACTTATTTTGGGACGAAGTATATGTAGAGATTAAATGATGGTGATTTAAGATGCAGTTAAAGCTGATTAGACATTAGTTTAGAGAAAATTTAAAGTAGAATTGTCTAGGACAGCTAAGGAATAAATATTACATGAGGGTTTTATTACAAAAAAGTTGTCATTCTGCTGAAGAGTTTTAAATGTATATATAGAGCAATAGATAAGGATCTAGAAAGTATTTTTACAGGAAAATTATTGTGTTTATTACTTCACTCCCGATACTATAAAAACAGGGGTTTTAACAATTCGTTGTCCAGAAGCATTTTTTGGATATTTACTTAAGTTATTATTTACTATTTCTATTATTTTTGTATAGTCATGGTGTGATTGTTGTCTTAAAATTTCTCCTATTCTAGCACCTCCATTTTTAAAATTATTAACAAAAGATTCTGCTGTTTCAATATGCCAATCAATTAAAATTTTTTTTGACTTGATTTCACTAAATCCAACCTTAGTTAATGAGTATAATGCTTGTTTATAATTTGCAAATTTAAAAAATGATGGACCCTCGGGTAGTCCATGAGTTTTAATATTAGCTTCTGAAATTGCATTCATAATTAAGCCAATAGCAGAGCCGTTATCTATATTACCCCATACAGAATAAGTAAACTTACCTGATTTTTTTAGGACACGATAAAATTCTTTTAAAGCTTTTTCAGGGCAGCTAAAATGTAGCATTCCGAAGTTTGTACAGACACCGTCAAACGTACCTGTCTCAAATTGTAATTTTTGAGCATCTCCAACATAAAATTTACTTGTAGGATTTAGTTGTTTAGCTAGAGTTATCATTTCTTTAGAAAAATCAACTCCAATTATATTCAGTTGGTTGTCTTTTGCAATTTCTGTAACATAGCCGGGACCACACGCAACATCTAGTAATAGTTCTGAGTCTGAAAGATTTAGCTCATTTAAAACTGGTAATACAATTTGTTTTGTAGCTATTCCAAAGCCTTCAGCATATTTTTTTCCTATTTTACTCCAAAATTTATGTTCAAATTCATGAAAGTTATTTGTCATTACTTAGTTCCTTTAGTATTTTGAAAATATATATTTATTCTATTATTTTCTATACTTCTCTATAACTTTTTCATAGCAGAGTGTCTTAAGTTCTCTATAGGATAGTGAAATTAAAGACCTATTTATGGCGAATCGAGAGTAATAGCATCACTACAATATTTAATATATAATTTGATTAAAATATTAAATCTTAATAAGACAAATATGGATCTATTCTCAAGTTTAGAAAACCAGCAATCTGTAGGTGAGTTTTCAGAACAGGCATATCTAAACTATTCAATGTATGTAATATTAGATAGGGCATTACCTCATATATCAGATGGCCTAAAACCTGTACAAAGGCGTATTATATACGCAATGAGTGAAATTGGATTAAGTCATCTTTCTAAGTATAAAAAGTCAGCACGTACGGTAGGGGATGTATTAGGTAAATATCATCCTCATGGCGATAGTGCTTGTTATGAAGCAATGGTTTTGATGGCACAAGACTTCTCTTATCGTTATCCTTTTATTGATGGTCAGGGTAATTGGGGGTCTGTGGATGATCCAAAATCATTCGCAGCAATGCGTTATACTGAGTCACGTTTATCTAAGTATGCGGTACTTTTATTAGATGAGCTTAAAAAAGGTACTGTTGATTGGGTTAAAAACTTTGATGGTACTATGGATGAACCTAAGCTTTTACCTGCTCAAGTACCAAATATCTTATTAAATGGTGCTATGGGTATTGCAGTAGGTATGTCGACATATATACCACCGCATAATATTACAGAGATTATTAGTGCTTGTTTGCACCTACTATCAAATCATAAATCTTCAATAGAGGATGTCTTAGAGATTGTTGAAGCTCCAGATTATCCAGGCGGAGCAAATATAATTAGTACTAGAGAAGAAATAGCAGATGTCTATAAATCTGGTACAGGCTCAATTAGGCAACAAGCGGTCTATGATTATGATAGTCATGGGAATGTAGTGATTACAAAGCTACCTCATCAAGTATCAAGTGCCTCTGTAATGGAGCAGATAGCGAATCAGCTTAAACAACAAAAAATTACTTGGATTAAAAATATTCAAGATGAATCTGATGATAAAGAGCCTGTTAAGATAGTTTTATACTCTGGAACTACAAAGAAGAATATCAAGAAGATAATGGGGCACTTATTAGCTACAACTGATCTTGAGAAAAGTTTCCGTGTTAATATGAATATGATTGGCTTAGATTATAAGCCTAAGGTTAAAAATCTATTAGATATATTAAATGAGTGGCTTGAATATCGTAGACAAACTTTACGTAGAAGGTTACAAACCAGTTTGGATAAGGTACTTGCACGTTTACATATTTTAGAAGGTTTACTCATAGCATTTTTAAATATCGATGAAGTTATTGATATTATCAGAAACTATGATGATCCAAGTATTGAATTACAAAATAGATTTTCTCTTTCAGAGATTCAAGCTGAAGCAATTTTAAACATTAGGTTGCGTAAGTTAGCAAAAATTGAAGAAATTGAGATTAAAAAAGAGCAGAAAGAACTAGCTAAAGAAAAAGAGCTTTTAGAGGGGTATTTAAATAGCGAAGTTAAGTTTAGAAACTTAATGAAGAAAGAGTTTAAACAAATATTAGAAGACTTTGGCGATGATAGACGCTCTCAAATTATACATGCAGAAAAAGCACAGGCATTAGAAGAAAAAGATTTAATACCTAGTGAAAAAGTTACAGTAATATTATCAAAAGCTGGGTGGGTTAGATGTGCTAAGGGTGATAATATCGATCCTAAGGGCCTAAATTATAAGCCTGAAGATAAACCATTTCTCGCTGTTTCAGGTAATAGCAATATTAAAGTGGTATTTTTCACAAAGCTTGGTAAAGCATATTCAATGTATATTGATAAGTTTCCTTCAGCTAGAGGTTATGGTGAGCATATAACTACATATATTCCATTAGATAAGAAAGATGAGATTATTAATATGGAATTTGTTAATACAGCTTCACACTTTTTGATTGCTAGTGTTAGCGGTAAAGGTTTTGTCATTGCTGCAGAAGATCTTATTACAAATAAGGTTACAGGTAAAAATATCTTTGATGGCGATGATGTATTTAAATTTATACCTTTTGCTGAAGATTTTAAGATGTTAGGTGTAAGCTCTAATGGTAGGACAGTAATTCGCGATTTTGCTAATTTTGCTGTACTTAAAAAAGGTAAGGGTAAGTCTATTATTAGACTTGATAAAAAAGATAAGCTTAAATTTGTAGAACTACTAAGTTCAGAGCAAGAAGCTATCTTAAATGCAGGTAAAAGGTTCATACGCATAGATAATAAAAATATAGATACATATCTAACTGATAAGCCTTCTGGTGGAGGGGTACTCTTACCACAAGGATTTAGAAAAGTAACAAAAATAGAGATAGAGGGTAAATAGAGTGAAAAAAATAGCAATTTTGGGTGCTATGGAAATAGAAATCCAACCAATATTAGAGAAGCTAGATAGCTATGAGACAGTTGAATATGCAAATAATAAATACTATTTAGCGACATACAAAGATAAAGAGCTTATTATTGCTTATAGTAAGATTGGCAAAGTATTTTCAACTTTAACAGCAACGATAATGATAGATCATTTTGGCGCAGAGGCTTTACTATTTACAGGTGTTGCAGGTGGTTTGCAAGAGCTAAAAGTAGGTGATATGATTGCTGCAACAGCAACTGTCCAGCATGATGTGGATATTACAGCATTTGGCTATCCGCATGGTAAGATTCCAATATCAGAAGTACAAATTAAAACTTCAGATATGCTGCTTGATCACGCTAAAAGTGTTGCAAAAGATCTAAGCCTTGAACTTCATACTGGGATAATAGCTACTGGAGATCAGTTTATTAGTTCAGCTGCGAAAAAAGATTTTGTTGTTGGTGAGTTTGATGCAAAGGCAATAGAGATGGAAGGTGGTAGTGTAAATCTTGTATGTAACGAGATGAATGTTCCAAGCTTAATTTTAAGAAGTATCTCAGATACTGCAGATGGTGATGCACCAGAAAATTTTGAAGAGTTTGCAAAAAAAGCGGCGCAGAATTCAGCAGACTTTGTTATAAATTTAGTTGAGAGAATATAAGGCTAGATTAAACCTAACCTGGAATTATCAATTTATAAAATATCTCGTAGAGTCACAAAATATTTACTATAGTTTTAGTAATATCTTATTCTATAGTTATCTTTCTTGTTTTTAGATGAGTGATATATGATTACTGATCTTATTATCTCAATAACACAGATTATTAGTAAAACAGGATCAAGAAAGTAATTCCAAATATTAGCTTGTAATATATGGGTAACAAACATTGCTGATGATAAAACAATTATAGTATTAAATAATACAAATCTTTTAGATATAGATAGTAGTATCAACGCATATATAAATATAAAAGCTGTAACTATATATGGCCAAAAGCCAAAATCATAAAGTTCATACGAAGATATAAAGAACAAACTATAAAAAATAACTAATATCGGTAAAAATGCCAAGCTAGTATATGTGAAAGTGGTAGCTTTATTACTTATAAATATTGAGCTAATAATAGCTACTAAAAATAGCAAAGATGAAAAGCTAAAATAGCTTGTAACACCAGTAATAAAATAATAGATAGTTTCACTATCTGAAGTTACACTTATTAAATTTAGAGCTAATAAAATAATCGTTAGTATTACCAGTACTTTCTTTTGTAAAAATCCTAGTAGTCTAAGAAAGATATATATAGTAAAAAGATTTGCTGCTAGAAGGTTATAATAATTAAGCATTAGTTTTCTCTCCTTTAATCTCAACAACTCTTATAGTTTTCTTTAGCTTATCTGAGAATGATAGAATAATACTATCTTTATAAAAAGTAAAAGCAGGGTAAGATAGCTCACCTTTGGCTTTGTTTGGGAAAGTGTATATATTTTTCCAGTTTTGAGAGTTATCTGATTTATAAGCTAAGCTAAGATTTGATCTACCAGAGCTAGCATCATTATAAGCTAGAAGTATGCCATCTTTAGTTTTTATAGCAGCTATTCCTGAGTCTGGATTATTAAGTTGTGTAGGTTTTACTTTAGTCCATGTTTGTCCACTATTATCTGTTTGGTTCGCGTAGATTTTTTTAATCGAGCTATGCATCTGTCTATAAAAAGCCAAAGCATGTGTTTTTGATATAGCAACTACCGTTGGCTGTAAGTTTACGCCATCATTAGTCATCTCTGATACATTTATAAGATGCCCACTATTGTTAAAGATAAACCATCTCCCATTAAGATTATTAAATTCTTTATATACTGGTACAGCAAAATTGCCATTATCCAATTTAATAGCAGAACCTCTAGTAAGAGTACTGAAATTAAAAACAGGTGAGGCAATAACTAGTTTAGGTTTACTCCAGGTTTTGCCTAGGTCTGTTGAATACATAGTATTTAAAGAAGATGTAACCCAACCACCTGTGGATGAAGTAAATATTAGCCATATTTTCTTGCCATGGGCATATATGATTGGGTTTCCTAAGTGATGAATATGTTTTTTAAATATAGACTGAAATTCTTGAGGGTTCATAACAGATCTTGCTTTAGAAAATTTCCAATGCCCATTTATCTTTTTAGCTGTTGCGAGCATTATATTTGTGTTAGGAGCTGTCTCATGATCACCACTATACCAAGTTACAAAAAGCGTATTGCCTGAGGTCGTTACTGATGATGCGTGGTTATATTTAAAATAGTCTAAATTAGCAATAGTGTTTACATTTATATCTTTTGAAAAAATTTCATTTGATGGAGGTGAGATCGAGAAATCATAACTATGTTGATTATTAAAACTGTAAAAAGTAATCACCAAGATTAAATATATAAAAGCAAATATAATGACTAAACTCAGTTTGTTTTTCATATTTTAGAATAAATTAAATAATATCTATTTTTATAATTGTAATCTAACCTAGGGTAAATTTACTAATTTTTAGTATATTTGATGCTTAAAATCTGAAGTTTTGCTGAAATAATAAATTTTCTAAATATGATTGACTGATTTATTATCTATAACCATTAGTTTTTTGCCTTTAATAATGTTAGTATTTTTAGCAAAATAAATTTCTAATAATTAAGTTATTGTGATTAATAAAAAATTTGTAGCAAGTTGTTTATTATTTTTATCTGTAGGTGTTGGATATAGCCTTACCACTGAGCAAATACAAGTTTCAAAGCAAGCATTGAAAGATTTAGAATCAAAGGATTATAAGTCTTATTATTACCTTAAATCTAAGCTTCAAAATACAAGTATTTATCCTTATTTTCAATATAAAGAAATTAGTAGTGATCCAGAGATTTTTAAGCAATCTACAATTGATGAATACTTTAAACAAAATGATAATAAATATTGGAAAGATAGGCTTTCTGATGATTTAGCAGAATATTACGCACAAAAGCAAGATTGGAAGCTTTTTAAAAAGTATTATAAAGGTGATTTGGGTATCTCGGGTAAATGCTGGAATATGCAAGCAGAATACGCCTCTGGAGATAAAACTCAAGCATTGAAAGAGTTTGCTAACTTATGGCAAAGTCGTGTATATATGCCGTCTGGTTGTTCAGATATGCAAAAGTACTGGAATAAATCAGACTATAAGCCAAAAGCTTACATAGTTAATAAGGCTTATACTCTTGCATTTGCTAATAAGTTTCATGATAGTCTTTGGTTGTTGGATACTTATGTGAAAAATAATCATGATTACGTTAGGTATATAACAGCATGGCAGCAAGCAATAAAAAATCCTGCTAAGTTAGATCAGTTTATTAATAGGTTTCATAATTATAAGCATTTTGATGAAGTATTTTTTGATATATCTAAAAGTATTCTTAATAAGAGCCCAACTAAGTATGCAAGAATTTGGGATAATCTAAAGAATAAAAGGTATTTGAATAAAAAAACTAAACAAGAATGTATTTCAATAATTGCGGTTAGTTTTGCAAGGTCTCAGTCGCCTCAGGCAAAACAGTGGTTAGCAAAAGTTGATAAGAGATACTTAGATACAATAGCATGGGAGTGGTTACTAAGAGTAGAGCTATATAATAATAACTTTGCAGGTTATATAAAAACATATTATCAGCTACCAAAAAAATCTCAGCAAGATCAAGCTTGGAAGTATTGGTTAGCTTATAGTTATGATAAAGAAGGACAATCTGCAAAAGCTAAGAAAATATATGCAGAGCTAATAAAAACACCATTAAATTACTATTCATTCTTAGCATCTGATAAGCTTAGTAAACCGTACAATTTTGGTAACAATATTGCTGATAGACTAACTAATAATGAAATTAAAAAATTACGATCTCAAGATACTACTGAACAGGCGATAGATCTATATCAAATTGGTCAATATAAAGATTCTAAAAGTATATGGCGCTGGAGTATAAGAAATAAACTAAAAGCAAATCAAATCACTGAAATTAAAGAACTTGCACGTTTAGCGGAAGATAAGCATATGTATTATGCAGCTATCTTTAATATGGCTGTGATTGGGAAATATAATAACCTTGATATACTTTTCCCTAAGGCATTTATAGATATTGTTGATAAAAATACTAAAAAATTTGGTATCGATAGAGATTTAGTGCTTTCTATAATGCGCAAAGAGTCTCTATTTGATATTCAAGCAGGATCTTGGGCTGGTGCGAAAGGCTTGATGCAAGTTACTGAGCCTACAGCTAAATTTATTGCTAAGAAATATAAACTTTCTTTAGTTGGAAGTAAGTCTGAAAGTATGAATACCAAAATATTCTATCCTCAGAATAATATTAAATTAGGTACAGCAAATTTATATTTCTTAGAGAAGTTGTTTGATAAAAATACAGTGCTTGGAATAGCAGCTTATAATGCTGGACCAGGTAATGTAGCTAAATGGTTAAATAAAAAAGAAGTCCCAGCATCAATTTGGATAGAAAATGTTCCATTTGGTGAGACAAGACATTATATAAGAAAAGTATTAATGTACATGATAGTTTATAACAACTTCATTTTTAAAGATAAGAAGAATCATATTAGTACATACTTAAATAATAAACTATCTGAGAAACAGAGTTTTAGGAAATAGTTTTTTCTAGAAAGAATACTGTAAACCTGATGTTACAAAGTTTTGTGAGTCTCCCGAAAAAGAAATCGTATATGTATATGTAACTTTAAGACTAAGGTTATCAACATATTTGATCGGAAACATTAGACCTACTGGAAATACAGCAAAACCTCCCCATGTGTCATTTGTTGCTAAATAATCTTTTGGAGCATTTTGTTGGTTTGCTATTCCATTAATACCTGTATGACCAAGACCGACCCCAGCTGCAGCATAGGCTGTTACATAATTATTTATCTTATAGTAATATTTGGCAGCTCCAGCAAAGTAGTTATTATTTTGAGTTGTATTATATTCACTAACTAAGAAGTTCTGGTAAACAAACTCTAAGGCAAAAGACTCTGTAAATCTATAGCCTAAGCTAGCTACTATAGTTGCGCCACCTTTAGCCATGTTTGTTTGTTGTCCCCAACCGCCATTGACACTAATATAGGCCATAGGTTTAAAAGTCTTTTTTGTGATACCATCAAGATCATTAATGTTGTAGTAGTTTTTAGGTAGTTTATAAAGTCCTTTTGCATCCTTTTCAACATGTTTAGTATCACTATCTATTTTTTTAGTATCAGTATCTATATCAGAGTCTATAGTTGCTATAGAATCAGCATTGCTAATTAGTGGCAATGCTAAAAAAGATAATATTACTAAAGGGAGTTTTCTTATATTCATTATTTAAGAGGCTAGCTACTCTAATAGGGAGATTATGTACCAATTATTTAAAATATATTATGATAGCATAAGTTAGAAGTTAAGTAAGAAATAATTATAAATTATTCTATACAATAGTCCTTTTTTAAATTTAATAAACTCCAGCTATTTAGACTCTTTGGCTTATAGAAAATTGGTTTTTAAAGTTATATTATAAAGTGTAATAATCATTAAGAAATGACATTTAAGTAATTAGGACATGAAGATTGCATTAGCCCATTTTCGAGTAGGCGAGACTGACGGTGTTTCGCTTGAAATGGATAAATGGAAAATAGCTTTAGAAAAGCAAGGCCACGAGGTGTTTTATCTAGCGGGAAGCTCTGGGCAGACACAAGCGTATATTGTCGAAGAGTTGCACTATAAAAATAGTCTAAATGATAAAATTGTTAGCAACGCATATCTTAAGTTGGATGATTATACAGCCAAAGAGCTTGAGGAGATTATTGAGATCCAAGCAAGTATCGTTGAGCAGAAGATCGTCGATTTTATCCAAAGTTACAATATTGATTTATTGATACCAAATAATATTTGGTCACTAGGATGGGGCTTATATGCAGGTATTGGATTTTATAAAGCAGCAATTAAAACTGGAATAAAGTGTATTGCGCATCATCATGATTTTTACTGGGAGCGTGAGAAATATTCTCAGCCGACTTGCGACTTTGTTAAGAAATTATTAGAAGAATATTTTCCTCCAGTTGATACAAATATCAAACATGTTGTAATCAATAGTCTAGCTCAGGATGCATTGCTAGAAAAGAAACAAGTCAAGTCTACGGTTGTGCCTAATGTCTTTGATTTTAGAGGACCTCTATGGACTAAAGATGAGTATAATTCTGACTTTAGAAAATCTATAGGTGTTGATAAGAATGATATTCTAATACTACAAGCTACTAGAATTACTGAAAGAAAAGGTATTGAGCTAGCACTAGATGTAATTGGTGAACTAATTTCTAAAGGTCAAATTGATTCACTTTACGATAAAAAGTTATCAACAGGCAGATATTTCTCAAAAAATAATAAAGTTGTTTTTGTAATGGCTGGATTGCTAGAGTCAGAGGATATTTATATAACTAAGTTAAATGCAAAAGCCAAAAAGTATGGTATAGAAATTAAATATATTAATGATGTAATTGATCATTCTCGTTCACAGCGAGATAACAAAAAGATTTATTCGTTATGGGATGCTTATGTCGAGGCAGATTTTGTTACTTATCCAAGTTTATTGGAAGGTTGGGGGAATCAGCTCTTAGAGGCGATGTTTGCCAAAAAACCAGTTTTAGTATATGAGTATCCTGTATACAAAAAAGATCTTTTAGATAAAGGTTTTGATGTGGTGTCGTTAGGGGATCGCCATATTATGGAAGATGGTCTTGCAAAAGTAGATCAAGGCATCATATCCTCAGCAGCGTATAAAATAAAACAATTACTTATTGATAAAAATGCATATGACCAAGCTATAGAGAAAAATTTTAATATATGTTGTAAGTATTTCTCTTACGAGTCTCTAGAAAATTTATTAAAAAATATTGTGGAATAATAATGATAAGTAAAACATACGAAACTAAAATAAAGCAAAAGCTAGAATATATCTTTGGTAATAATAGTCAGAATATCTATAAAAAGTTAGAGTCTGTTTTAGAACAATTTAAATCGCAAAATAACCCAGAGTATAAACTTACACAAAAAGATGTTTTTCTGATAACTTATGGAGATAGTCTACTTAGTGATAATGAGACTCCTTTAAGTAGCCTAGATAAATTTGCTAAGAAGTATTTTAAAGAGATATTTTCTTATATCCATATATTACCTTTTTATCCTTACTCTTCTGATGATGGCTTCTCAGTGATTAATTATTATAAAGTTAATCCAGAGTTAGGTGACTGGAGTGATATACATGTATTATCTAAATCTTTTAAATTGATGTTTGATGGGGTTATTAATCATATATCTGCTAAAAGTGATTGGTTTCAAGCATATCTTAAAGGTGATCCTGATTTTAAAGATTATTTTATTGAGATTGATGAAGAAGATGATGTTTCACAAGTTTTTAGGCCAAGAGCTTTACCATTAGCAACAGCTTTTAAGACAGTAAATGGTGAAAAAAAGATTTGGACAACATTCAGTGAAGATCAGATTGATCTAAACTTTAAAAGTGAAGATGTCTTTATAGAAATTATCAAGGTGTTGTTATTTTATGTGGCTAATGGGGCAAAAGCTATTCGATTAGATGCAATTGGCTTTATGTGGAAAAAACTAGGTACAAACTGTATTCATTTGCCAGAAACACATAAAGTAATTCAACTTTATAAGGATATATTTGAGGCCTTAAAATGTGATACTTTGATTATTACAGAGACAAATGTACCTCATAAAGATAATATCAGCTACTTTGGTAATGGTTATAATGAAGCGCAATTAGTATATAACTTTTCACTACCTCCTCTAACTCTTTATTCAATTATTACAGGAGATGCCAGTATTCTAAGTCAATGGCTGAGCAATCTCTCTACACCTTCTGATGAGACAACATTTTTTAACTTTCTATCTTCGCATGATGGTATTGGAGTTGTACCTACACACGGTATTTTATCTGACCAACAGAGAGATATAATTGAAAAAAGAGTTTTAGAAAATGGTGGCTTTGTTTCTTATAAGAATTTATCTGATGGTTCTAAAATACCTTATGAAATGAATATTAACTATTTAGATGCGGTTTCAGATAGGAGCTTTAATTTAGATGATAATATAAAGAGATTTGTATTAGCAAATTCAGTTTTATTATCAATTATTGGTGTGCCAGCAGTATATATTCATAGTATTTTAGGCTCAGCTAATTATTCAGCAGGTGTTGAGAAAACTGGTATGAATAGAACCATTAATAGAGAAAAATTAGAAACTTCAGAGGTTCAAACACAGTTGCAAGATGTGAACTCAAAAAGACATAAAGTTTTCGCAAGACTATCACAACTTATAAAAGTTAGAAAAGCTTATAAAGCATTTCATCCTAATAGCCCACAAAAAGTACTTAATTTAGATGCTAATGTGCTAGCGATTATTAGAGGTGATGAAAATGATAAAATACTTTATTTAGCAAATTTTTCAAATAAAAAACTAAATATACAAATTGATACGAATATATTAGGTAATATAGAGGTATTGACAGATATTATGCAAGATAAAGTATATAAAGCGAATAATGGTTTATTTGACATCTCTCTTGAGGTTGCTGAATTTGTATGGTTAAAACTATAGAGGAGTTATTATAAATGATTCGTAATATAGCAAGATCGCCTTGGGTAAAGGTTATGCTAATAGTTAATTTTTGCCTATTCTCAATTATTGCAAATACAGAAGGTCCAGCTATTACAGCAGCAATCAAATACTATCATACGAGTTATCAGGCAGCTAGTTATTTACCTGTTGTTAGAGATGGTTTAAATCTGTTAGTTTCTTTAAGTGTTTTTGGCGTACTAATAAAACTAGGTTACAGAAGATCTTTAATTGGGATCTTGGTTATTATTGGTATTGGTTGTTTGATATTTCCTTTTATAAATAGTTTTACTGCATTACTAGTTTTATTTGCAATTATTGGAGCATTATTTGCATTGACTAAGCTATGTATTTACACATTAGTTACAACTGTTACTAATTCTAAACAAGAGTATGCTAGTACGATTAGCTTAGTCGAAGGTTTTTATATGACTGCTCAATGTGCTAGTTTTTGGATATTTGGAACAGCAATTCATTATGAAGGTCAAAATTGGGTAAATTTATACTGGTTATTTACAGGTATAGCTGTTGTAGTGATTATTTTGTGGTTATTTGTCCCTACGGATGAAACCAAAGTTAGAGAAAAACAGATATCTATAAAAAATGAGTACAAGGAGATGTTTAAGTTAATAAAAAAACCTTTAACTTTAATGTTTTTGATCATTACTGCATTTTATCTATTTATTGAAGCGAGTTTATTGACGTGGTTACCAACATTTAATAATCAAGGTTTGCATATTAGCATAGCGTTATCGATATATATTGGTAGTATTATTACGGCATCTATTGCTATAGGCCGTCTTTCAGGAGCTTATATCTTAAAGAGATTTAAATGGAATATATATTTGTTAATCACTATTTCATTAGCGATGATTTATCTAATAATAATGATTTTTTTAATTAAATCAGCATTAGATACAGAGCCTGTAGCAGAGATTAAGACTTGGGGAGATATTCCTTTTGCAGCATATTTATTTCCATTGATTGGTTTATTGCTAGGTCCTGTATATCCTGCATTAGCAGCAGTCACCTTAAAAAGTGTTCCAGATAAGAGAAATGCTGGGATGATGGTGCTACTCATGGTTTTCTTAGGTATAGGAGGAATATCAGGACAAAAGACAATAGGTGTTTTATTTGGAGTTCTTGGGCCATTTTATGCTTTTGTTTCACTGTTAGTACCATTATCTATATTGTGGATAGTAATTGTTATAATTAATATCTTTATTAGAAAAATTGATAGTTCTTTAGAATCTTCTTAAAAATGAGGTTAACTAATAATGTTATTTCGAGTAAAAACATTAAAGAAACTTTAATGTTGTTTCTTACTATTATCTATCTGAATTTTTTGAGAAGGGGCTAGTTTAATTCCTATTTTTTCAGCTATATCTAATAAATCTATTATAAATTGCTCACGTTGTTCTAGCTCTTCTCCCCAGTCTTGTGATACAAAAAATACATATATTAATATCTCAATAGATGATGGTTTTAAATCATTTACTCTTATATAATATCCATCTTTTTTCATGTATGACGTTTTTTGAACTAATTCATCTAAAGCATTTACATATGATTTAAGTTTATTTGTTGGGGTAGATTCATCAACTTCAAGCATAGTTGTATACCTACGATATTTTCTTTCTCCCATATTGTTAATCTGTGATGTAACAAATGCAAAGTTTGGTATTATCAGGGCAGAGTCTTCAAAAGTTCTAATTATAGTGCTTCTTAATCCTATCTTCTCTATTATACCTTCTTGATCCTTTATTATTACCCAGTCCCCAATTTTTATAGGTCTTTCTGCAGCTAAGATGATTGATCCAAAAAGGTTCTCAATAGTATCTTTGCCAGCTAATGCTATAGCAAGTCCACCAATACCAAGCGCAGCTAGGAAGTGGAACATATCAATACCAAGTTGTTCTATTATAGATCCAGTGATAATAAGTATTATGATAAGATTTATGATCTTGTTAGCTATAATTATAGCAAAAGAAAATCTTGCTGATTTATCTGAGTCCTGAGCTTTTTTATATGATGAAATAATAAATGAGCATAAAACATTTGCTATTTCAGTACATAAAAACATTATTATGATGCCATATGAAATCCTAAATATTAAGTCAAAATAGTAACAAGCATTTTCAAAAACTATCATAGAATTAAAAAAGAAGAAATACGCAACGTATATTGATATTATTAGTGATGTTGCAATAGTTAGTTTTTTGATAGTTTTATAATCTTCATTCTCAAAAAGATTTCCTAGAATCCTAAAAATGGGGTTTAAAATCTTAAAAAATAATTTATAAATCAAATATAAAAGAACAAAAGAAATTATAGATATAATTGCGATATATGTGGTTTGACCGTATTTGTTAAGAAGACTTGGGATATTTTCCCACATAGAGTGTTTTATACTGTTGTTAATAGGTGTTCGCGTATTATTGTTTAGATCATTTAAGAAAATTTCTACCCCATTAGTTTGAGCATTCTTTGTAAATATCCAATTATCAAAAATCTTACTTTTCTTAGTATTTTGTATATTTTCTAAATAGATACTTTTTCCAGATAGTGGAGATGTATATATCATTACAAGATTGCTACCAGGTAAGACCTCGCCTGGGATATTTCTAATTGTGACTTTTGCGTTTTCAAATACCTTATTCATACTAAAAGCGATAAATGAAGCATAATCTTTTCGTATATTTTGAGGAATCCATTTAATATCCATAGTATCAAGAGCATCTTGGGTATCAAATTTGTAGGTTTGATTTACACCAAAAACGAATCTCATATACGATAGTATAGGCATAGAGATATTTCTTATGTTGTCTTCAGTAGAGTTTTTTTCATTTTTATAAACAATAAATTTTTTAAGTGTTTCTGGGTTTGTGAAATTTTCTTGAGTAAAATACCAATCACCATTATTTTTTTTAGCTAAGTAGAAGGTTTGTTTATCGTTACCTTTTCCTAGAGTTAGATTAAGCTTGTTTGTAGTTGAGTTGTTTGGTATATCATTAAGTCTAAAGTTAGTTTTTAACAGAGCGACAAGCAGCTTATCAATATTAATATCTTGTTCACTAATTGTGTAATCGTTAATTTTTATAGTTTGAGGTGAAATACAGTTTATTACATCATAGTAGTACTTATATGATCCCATCCATAAGCTTAAAGATTTATAGTAGAAGTTCGTAAATAGATCTCTTGGTGTTTTATTATGAAATCGTGTAACCTGATTTTTATTTAGAAATCCCAATGATTCATATTCAAAAGTTTTAAATTGTTTGCTAGAAAGGTAATTAGCCGTTGTAAAAGGTTTAATGTAAGCAAATAAACATATGATAAAGAGAACAAAAAATATTATTTTGGAAACCTTTAAGGTAAGAGTATATTTTTTATTTGTTGACATCTTTATACCTTATGAATAGCTACACTTAAAAAGTTTAAAGTAATAAATAAAGGTATTCAATCCTTTTAAATTATACTTTTAGATATAAATTCAAATGTTTTAATTTATCCATCTTTTAGAAGCGCTATATTGTAAAATGATATAATATTCTAAATTATTTAGTAATATTGTAGCTAAGTTTATAAATGCTAGTATTATGACTAATCCTATATATCAATCTTTAAAAAAAGAAAGAGATTAAATATGTTTAGAAATATTAAAAAAGAGAATTTGTTAGCATATTTTCTGACATATGTTGGCTATATGACATTGACTATATCAATGCCATTAATATCTACTCTAGCATCTAGTTTAAATATATCTGTAGAGCAGGCTGAGATTGCGATGAGTTTATCGTTTTTTATGTTTAGTCTCTCGGCAATATTCTTTGCAACTCTTTCAGATATTTTTACCGGAAAGAAAGTGCTATTTTTCTCACAGAGTTTATCAATAGCAGGTTTAATAGTTCTAGGTATCTCAAATAGTATCGACATTATATATATAGGGTTTATTTGTTTAGGGCTTGGTACAGGCTGTTACTCATCTATTGCTAGAGCTTTGATATCGCGTAATTCAGATGATGTTATCCAGATGAAAAAAGCATATGCGATCTTATCTGTAATGATAATAGTTGCTCCAATTGTAAGTACTTATTTAGTTTTAAGTATATTGTCTACATCATGGAGGCTAGCTTATTTCATTATGGCCTCAATAGAGATAGCACTATTTGTTTTTTCTATAAATATCTTAAGGATAGATGCTCAGAACCAGGTTTTAATTCCAGCATCAGAAATTTTATCAGGATTTGTTCACGCGTTATCAAAACCTAGATATTTGTTGAATGTTATGGTTGCTGCAATACTCTTTTCATTTTACCTTGGTGTTTTAATGAGTTCATATAAAGGACTATTGATAGATGAGTTAAATATGTCAATCAATACTTTCACAATTATATTTCTATTAGCATCTGTCTTTTATATTTTTGGAATATTCTGCTATCGAATGAAAGCTGATGAAGCATATAAAAAACGTTATAGGCTTGGAGTTTTAGGTTTAGCTTTCATCTTTATAATACTATATACTTTTTTAAAAGTGTCACTATATAGTACGATAATATCATTGCAGCTGATATGCTTCTTTATAGGTTTTTTTATACCTTTAGCAACAGGCGCAGCTATGAGCGATATTACTAAAAATCATGGTACAGCAGCGGCTATGATGACTTTTTCTGTAGGACTTTGTATGTCTATATGGGGATTTATAAAAGCACATATTGATATGTCTAACTATCATTTAATTCTCTTGGCATTGTGGGTATGTTTTAGTCTAGCACTGCTATTTAAGGTTATTGTGGTGTTTATTGTTGATAGCAGGAGAAAGACTTTATAAATGGGCAAAATAAAATTATTGATACTTATAAGAACTATCTATTGATAAATTTTGGATTTTAGAAAATGTTCTATAGTAGTTAAGTAAGTTCTCAATTATCATAATGCATAGTTGACTTTCATAGGGTTGGTAGATACCTCTACTTTGATTAGAGTCATGACGTTTTTGTATTATCTTACTTAATAATCTAATCTTTTTATTGATTATTACTAAGTTTTTATCATTAAGTTTTATTATTTTGACCAGATAGAGTAGTAACTTCCTATCTGCTGAACTAATAATTTTGTCATTTAACTCATGAAACAATAAAAACATAAATATTGCACGATATGTATTTTTCACATATAAAATCATATTCTTATTAAGAGAGTTTAATAGCTTATTAGTGCCTTGAACTTTTCTCAATGAGAATACAACATTTCTAATATTAGAAAAACTATAAACATTCTTAGGGTGGTATAAATCTGATGTGTTATAAACTATTTCGAGAGATTCTGATATGGCTTTATTAGCATTTTTAATGTTTTGTACAATAATTTGTTCTGTAACCTCAATCTTTATAAATAATTCTATAATTATAACAACCAGAACTCCCATAAAAATACCATCTAATCTTTCTAAAGCTGGAATAATAGAATCTAGTGGAGACAATCCTTGTATTAGTCCAATACTAATTACCATTAAAGTCTGGCGTCCAAAATACGTAACATTTCCATTACCTCCATATAGATACTGAAAAATAAACATACTTATAAATAAAATAACTGCCATCTCATATTTATTTTGAACATCTAATGTTAACACTAGCATAGTAACAATAAATCCAGCAAAACAGCCTGATAATCTCTGCACACTTACAGTTCTAAATCTAGCTTTATTAAGAGATGCGCAAACCACAATTGTTACAGCCATCTGATCATAATTAGCAAGTCCCCAAAATGCTAAAACTATGGTTGGGATGACAGTCATTGCACTATATATCAGGGCATTCTTAAGATACATAGTATCAATAAAAGAAATTCCTCGGCTAAATAATAAAGATGAAAAGTGGCTAATTGCAGTTTCATTACTTTCATGATAGTCAATTTTTCTAGTTTCAAGCTTAACTATTAACTTTTCTATTAAAGTCATTATTTCGGATAATAAATTACTATCAGGTGAATTGATATTTAAAAGTCTTTGCTTATTTTGAACTAAAGCTTTCCTTAATATTTGAAAATCTTCATTGTTAATCAAAGAATCATTTCTAAGATGATATGAAAATAGATTGAAAAAGTTATAAATAACAAGCTTTAGCTCCGAGAAGTTATAATACTCATTATTATCATGCAAATGTTCATATGTATGCACAATAATCAAATTAAGTTCTCTAGCAAACTGCTCCAGTAGACTATAGTGATAAATATGATCTTTTAATTTTTTTTCTTGACGAACTCTTTTTAAAAGACTCAACAGCTCATTAATCATTCCAGATTGTTTTTTATGCAGCTTATCAAACTGGAGTTGATTTTCTCCTTTATTATAACGTTCAAATATTAACGTAACTAAATCTGGGAAGTTTTTATACACAAGTATAGTTTTGTTATATGCAGCAGATTCCGAAAGTTTTGGAAAGATAATTTTTGAGCATAAAATACCAACTGAAACCCCTAAGCCAACTTCAAGTGAGCGATAAAAGAATATAGTATAAAAATCTCCTATAATGTTTATACTACTAGGGTTTAAGCTTACTTTCATTCCTCCGAATAAAACTAAGGCGGCAGTTGCTGCTGCCATATCCCAAGAGTATCTATAATCTTCATCTATTTCTCGGAAGTAATATATAACAAAAAATAATAAAAGAGCATATAAAAGGTATATGAACTCATTTTCAAAAAAATAAATATTACATAAAAGCCCTAAAAATCCACCAAAGAATGTACCTAAGAATCGATTGAGTCCTCTATGATAAGACAATCCTATATTCTCCTGTGATGCGACAATGGCTGATATAGCTGCCCACCAACCTTCAGGAATTTGTAGAATCCAAGTTAATATAATCGTTGTAATTAGTGCTATTGATGATCTTATGGCGAACTTAAATTGGGCACCTTTAAAGGAGAAATTTTTTATTTCATCAATAATTGAATCCCATAATTTCTTTCTTTCCATCGCAAGAAATAATTCATCATCTATTTTCATGGTAAAATAAAAACCTTTGCATCAGATCCCATAAATAAAGAAATATTATTATCTTGTGTTTTATTCCAGTGATTAATTTTAATATACACAGGCGTTCTATATGGATAACGAACCCAACTTAATACTGGCTTTACATATGGTAAAGCTCTATCTTGAGGAGAATCATATCTTGCTACAGCTTTACCCACTCCAACGATTTTTCCTTCAAATAATTGCCAAGGGTATGAAGATATATATACCCACACTGTTTTACCAGCTTGAATCATTGGTAAATTATCGGCTCGTATATTTGCAATAACTTGCCAACTATTAGCTTCTACAAAGCCAAATAATACTTCTCCTACTTTCGCATAATCACCTTGGTATACTCTAAGATGATTAATAAAACCATCTTTATCTGCATATATCTTTGAGTGATCTAAATTATACTTTGCTAGTGTAAGTTTACCTTGATAAGACTTAAGTAATGCGGTTAATTCTTGCTTTTCTTTTTCAATATTGATTAAGTCCTCATACGCTTTAGCATACTTATCCTGAGACTCCTGATAATTTGCATTTTTTATATCATATTGCTCGAGTGACACAGCTCCTTCTTTTAGTAGCTTCTTAAATCTTTGCCATTCAACCTTATCTAGTTCCAAATTAGCATGAGTACTATGCAAAATAGCTATTTGAGCCTTAAGTTTAGAGTTCATCTCTTCAGTTTGATATTTATACTTTAGCATCATACCTTGTATATAAGTTAGCCTAGCTTCAAATGGTTTTTGATCTAGGGCTAATAATAGCTGTCCTTGTTTTACAAACTGATTATCATGGATATAAATTTTGTTAATTCTTCCTGATACTACGGGTGCGATCCTAGAAAGTTTAGCAAACACATAAGCATCATTATTAAAAACAAAAAAATAGCCTGAACTATGATAACAAATATAAAATATAAAACTAAAAATAATAAATGACCAAAACTTATGTTTAGCAACCCAACTATATAGATTTCGATATGTAGACTTGATTACATATATTATTGATGCTAATACTTTAGTTATCGAGTTCATTTGTAACACCGAATATTTGAAATTAATTATAGATTAGTATATTTATAATACATGAGGTATTATATAATTAAAGCATGTATAAGAATATACTTAGCTTAGCAGAAATCTATTTAATCATATTTGAAAGCTTTAATAATACAATTAATTATTTTAATTGTAGAGTCATATGATTTTATATGTTATTTATAGTAATATTTGTAGCTAAGTTCATAAAATAAAATAGAATCTATAATGATTTCTCATCTTAGAGTCCATACAGGATTTTCTGTTGTTGATAGTACGGTACGTTTAGGGGATCTTTTTTCTCGCGCAAAAGATAAAAATATTGCTGCAATAGCGCTTACAGACGTTTGTAATTTGTTTGCTGCAGTGAAGTTTTATAAGCAAGCTTTAAATAGTGGTGTTAAACCTATATTTGGTGTTGAGCTAAAAGTTGATACTGAACTAGGTGTTTCTGATTTGATACTTTTAGCTGAAAATAATGAGGGCTATCAAAATATAGTTGATCTAGTCTCTAAAGCTTACCAAGAAGCAGATAGAGTAGGCTCAATACCACTTATCCCAAAAAACTGGCTTAAAGAGTCTAAGTTAGAGAATGTAATATGCCTAAACGGTGGTCAGCATGGTGAGCTTGGTAAAGCAATCTTAGCTAAAAATAATGTTAAGGCTGAAAAGATTATCTCTGAAAATATAGCTATATTTGGTCAAGATAATTATGTTATTGAAATTCATAAGTTAGAGTATGAAAATGAAGGCTTATATAATCAAAAAGCTCTTGAGTTGGCAACTAAGCACAATCTAATTGCAGCTGCGACAAATCTTACAGTATTTATGGAATCTGATGATTATGATATCCATGAAATTAGAGCTTGTATCAATGAAAAAACTACAATTCTTGATGAGTCACGTAAGTCAAGATTTACACGACAACAGTATCTAAAATCAGCTGATGAGATGTATGCTACGTTTAACTCTTTATCAGTCTTGGTTGATAATACATTAGCTATTGCAAAGCGTTGTAATGTGACATTTGATTTAGGTAAACCTTGTCTACCAACTGTAGATATTCCAGATGGTTTAACTGAAAAAGAGTATTTCTCAAAGTTATGCTATCAAGGCTTAGAAAGCCGCTTAGAAAAAGTGTTAGCAAATAAGTCACAAGATAAACATGAGCATATTATAAAAGTCTATAAAGACAGATTACAAAGAGAGATTAATATTATCTGTGATATGGGGTTCCCAGGTTACTTCTTGATAGTAGAGGATTTTATAAGATGGTCAAAGGAAAATGATATCCCAGTAGGTCCAGGGCGTGGTTCTGGTGCTGGTTCATTAGTAGCATACTCATTACTTATTACAGATATTGATCCTTTACCGTATGGATTACTTTTTGAGAGATTTCTTAATCCAGAAAGGGTATCGATGCCAGATTTTGATATTGATTTTTGTATTCAAGGCCGAGATAGAGTTATCAAGTATGTAGAGCAAAAATATGGCAAACAAAGTGTTGGTCAGATTATAACTTATGGTACTATGGCGGCTAAAGGTGTTGTGCGAGATGTAGTGCGTGTAATGGGTCAAAGCTTTGGTTTTGGTGATAGGATCGCTAAACTAATTCCTGAAACTCCAGGGACTACGTTTAAAAAGATTCTCCATGAAGGCGAACCTCTATATGATGAGATGCAGGCAGATGAAGATGTCGCTGAGATTGTTGAGAAAGCTCAAAAACTAGAAGGTTTACCACGAAGCTTAGGTAAGCATGCTGCCGGTATCGTGATATCACCAACTGTAATATCAGATTTTGCTCCAGTATATTGTGAAGATAATGGTGGTGATATTGTAACTCAGTTTGATAAAGGAGATGTTGAAGATGTTGGCCTTGTTAAGTTTGACTTCTTGGGATTGAAAAACTTAACGATTATCAAGAATGCTATTACAAGTATCAATGCTAAAAGACCTAGTGATGAGATTCCTTTAAATATTTCAGATATTCCATTAGATGATGAAAAGACATTTAAATTGTTACAAGCTGGTAATACTACTGGTATATTCCAGCTAGAGTCCCAAGGCATGCGTCAGATTGTCAAAGATCTTGGCACTTCAAATTTTGAGGAAATTATTGCCTTGGTAGCATTATATCGTCCAGGTCCTATGGAGAATATTCCAACATTTATTGATCGTAAGCATGGCCGTAAAAGAACTACATATTTACATCCATTATTAGAGGAAGTTCTAAGAGAGACTTATGGTATTCCAGTTTACCAAGAGCAAGTAATGCAAATGGCACAAAAGCTTGCAGGATATACTCTCGGCGGTGCAGATTTGCTACGTCGTGCAATGGGTAAGAAAAAGCCAGAAGAGATGGAGCAACAGCGTAAAATCTTTAAAGAAGGTGCAGCTAAATATCATAATATAGAAGCTGGACTTGCTGATGAGATATTTGACCAAATGGAAGCTTTTGCAGGTTATGGTTTTAACAAATCCCATGCTGCTGCGTATGCTTTAATTGCTTATCAAACTGCTTGGTTAAAGGCACATTATCCTGATGAGTATATGGCTGCTTTAATGTCAGGGGATATGGGTAATACTGATCAGTTAGTTAAGTTTATTTTAGATTGTAAAAACATGGGTATCACAGTTTTATCACCAAATGTGAATAAGAGTGTTTATGACTGTATAGCTGTCTCAAAAGGTACAATTTTACTTGGCTTAGGTGCTATCAAAGGTCTTGGTGGTGAGGCTATTAAAAGTATCCTTACAGAGCGAGATGCTGAAGGAGAGTTTAGTTCTATATTTGATCTGACGCGTAGAGTGGATTTACGTAAGGTTAATAAAAAAGCTCTTGAAGCACTGTGTTTTGCAGGAGCTATTAAAGATATATCTAGAAATAGAGCTACAGCATTTAACTCTATTGAAAAAGCTATTAAAAATGCTGGTTATGTAAATGAAATGGCAGCTGCTGGACAAAATGATCTATTTGGTTTTACAGAGCAAGAAAGCGATACTGATGCTGAGCTAGAAAGAGAGTGTATATCAGAAGAGTGGAGTCTAAAAAAGTTATTAATCAATGAGAAAAAAGCTTTAGGGATGTATTTTTCTGGGCATATTATTGATGAGGAAAGTCATTGGCGTAATCATGTTAGCTTTAGTGATCTGCAAAAAATCCAGCAGTCTAATATGGATGGTAATTCTGTGAGAATTATTGCTAGTATGATAACTCCAGCTATTCGTAGAAAAACTAAAACTGGGAGAATTCTTTATATTATCAATATTGATGATGAGTTTGATAGAGCAGATTGCCTAGTTGGTGAAGAGGTATTTGCTCTAGTAAAAGATAATATTCAAGTTGATGATATTGTTGTGGTAGAGGGTAAAGTTAGTCGTGATGTTCAACGAGAATGTAATAAGCTAAGTGTTGATAAGGTTCAGCCAATATCACAGTATATTGATGAGAACTTTAGTAAAGTTGAACTAAAACTTAAAAGTAAAAATATAAACCCTACAAATCTTAAAAAAGTTTTAGATAATTTAAAAACAAATATAGCGTCTTCAGATAACCATAAAGAAAATACTTTAGAAATAACAGTTTCTCTAGATGATGTGGATGGTAAGTTTGATTATTTACAAAAGCCTTTTTCTATCTATAAGTTTGTTAATGATGTTAGTAGATTAATAGCTGAGGGAAGTACGGTTAGTTTAAGTGGGGCTTAATAAATATAAAGCAAAAAGGTGAAAAGTCTATGATTGGTATACTTGCAGGCATGGGGCCGATGTCAACAGCACCATTTATAGATGCTCTAATGATCGCGTGGCGCAAAAAGTTTAATGCAATTCACGATATGGATTATCCTCATGTTGTTATATATTCATTACCAACCCCTTTTTATTTAGATCGTGAAATAGACCATAAAGAACTAGAAAACTCAATAACACAAGGTTTGGTCAAATTAGAAAGTTGGGGAGTTAAGTTGATTGCGATGCCATGTAATACTGCTCATAGGTATTTTGATCAACTTCAAGCAGCAATTGATACACCATTACTGAACATGATTGAGGTAACCTTAGCTAAACTATCTGATAATCTAGGAAATATAACTTTGTTTGCAACTCAAAGTACTTTCGAGTCAAATGTTTATCAAGATGGGTTTAAAAAAGTAGGAGTTCCTTTTATTTTTGAAATTGCTTGGCAAGATGATGTAAACGAATTAATCTCTGCGGTAAAAGTGGGAGATGATCGGTTAGCTAATACAAAAGTAGACGATCTTATCAAGAAAGTTAAAGAAAAAGGCATTCAATCTATAATTATAGGTTGTACTGATATAACTACAGTAGTTAATAGTGCTTCTAGTAGAAATGGTATAGTAGCAATAGATTCAGCTGCTTGCTTAATTGACACTATAATATCAAATTGTACAAGTTGAATATAATTATAGAGAATAAATCTTAGATATTCGGAGTGTTATATTTTAAAAATTTGAAATTATAATTTTTAGTTTTTACTTTCTTAGACAGTTTATAATAATTTTTGACTCCTAAAATTGGTACAAATACCTCAACATAGAATGTTAATATTCCAGCCAATGACATTGCAATTAGAAACATGTTTTGTGATAGGCACATTAAAACAAGTGGCGGTAAATAAGTACAAATTAGAACTTTAATATAAGCATTTTGCCCTAAAGCATCTTTTAGTGCATCAATTACACCTATTGATATACAACAAAAAGATCCTATCATTGATATTAACTGGAAAACGCTTAACATATTGCTAATAGTATATGATTGAGTAAAAAAACTAATGCTATTATTAAAAGCTATAAGTTGGTTTTTACTGTTATAAATACTTAACATTCCATGATTACCTTCTGCAGGTATTGTAAGGAATATTGCTAAGATCCATGCTAGATAAATAAAAGCTATTAATGTTGTACTAAAGACAAGTAAAAATACAAATGACTTAAATGAAATACGCTGATTATAAAATTTTACTAAACTTGGAATAATAAAGTGATAACCAAAGGCATTAAATAATACAAATAAAAATGAGAATGCTCCTATAGACTCAATAGGGTAACTATCAACGTTTATAGAGACTTTTTTTGTCGTATAGAAGATCAAAAATATAGCAATTATAATAAGAGATAATTTGGTTATTACAAATATGACATTGCTTTTAATTACAACTCTAGAGTTATATGTTGTAATCCCTCCTAATATAAATATAAGAATCCCTCCTGATAGTAAATAACTTAAATTACTATTTTGAGAGAAGTATAAACTTATAGATGAACTAATTCCTGATATGTAAGTAGTTAGTGTTAAATATAAGATTAATAAATAGCTACCAAAAACGCTAACCTTAGCGCCTTTGAAATTTAAGAATTTAGTAGATAAAGAATAGTATGTGTTATGTTTAACAGGCATGTTATATGATATTTTTAATATACATAATCCTGTAAATGTCATTATTAACCATACTAAACATATTGCTAATAAACTTCCTATAAATCCTAAGTTAACAGCAGCTATAGGTAAGCCAATAATACCCCCACCTATAGTTGAACCAATAATTAAAAAAATACCTATAAACTGTTTCATATTTCATTATTTTGAATAATTATTCTTTTATGGTAATTTAAAAATCATAATTTTTAAATATTTTTATGTCAAATATTTAATAAAAATTAATGTTTATTATGGGTGTTGTAAGAGATGTGTTGTGATTTGGAGTTTTTTTACTGCTGAATAAAAATTCAAATTAATATGTCTAGTGAGTTTTCTCTATGTTTGTTTATTAGCTTGGTGATTATTCTATTTATTAAACTATTAGGAAAGTGATAATATCTTTATGTTAGGTATCTAATTTTGATTTGTTAAAGGATCTTTTATGATCTTTATATCAAGTTGATAGTTCTTAGGGGAGTTATATGGATTTTGATGTTGTAATTATAGGGTTTGGATTAGTTGGTAGTAGTATTGCTTATCACCTAAATAAATCATCTTCACAAAAAATAGCTATAATAGAGCAAGCATTTGATTATATTCCAACTAAATCAAGTATTGGAGGGTCAAGAATAGGAGGACGCTCAATAGGCTCTGAATGTCGCGAGTATTATGAAATGTTACCATTTTCAAATAATGAATATAGAGAGTTAGCTAAGTACAACCCTAAGATTCATAAGCCGAATAACGGCATCGTTGTTGGTCAGGATAGCCAATTGCTAAAAGATATTATATCTTCTTCTATAGAGAATAATGTTGAGGTTGATATTATTGAGGGTAAACAGCAAAAAATCATTGATCCATATTTTAGACAATTCCAATCATTAGAAAAAGCAATTATTGAGAAAAATAATTCTCAAAATATGTTAGGTATATTAAACCCAAGTGAGATAATAAAGACATATTATAATCTCCTTAAAGATGACGTGGAATTCTTTTGGGATCATAAGTTTATAGAATATAAGAGAAATGAAGAATCTATAGAACTTAGTACAATAAATTCAAATGCTAAAAAAACTATTAGAGCAAAGAAACTAATTTATGCAACTAATGCTAATTCAGATATTTTACAACAATATAATTTAACTCTATCTAGACAAAGAATACCAGTTTTCTATTATGAGGTGAAAAATTCAAACCTAAATAATACATATATAGAAGTAGTAAATAACCATTTTGAAATGTATGCGATGCCAGAAGTCATTGAAGGTAAGTATTATATAAAAACTGGTTTACATAATTGTCATTTATATGATGATATGGGTTTAACAGATCAAGAATTTGCAGATAAAATTAGCAGAATCTTAACTGAAAAGATTAAAAAGAACTTTCCTGGTTTAAATAGTGATTTTAACCCTATGCTATCTATGTGCGAATATGGCCTGACTAAAGATGGCTTACCTTTGGTTGGTAAAATTGATGATGATATTTGGGTAGCTGTTGGGTTTAATGGACATGGTTGTAAGCATGCTCCAGCTTTTGGAAAGATGGTGTCAGATTCTGTATTAAATATTGAAGATCGAAAACTTTATAATGTTTTTGATCCATTAAGATTCCATAGTAGTATAAAGTCTTAGAGTTGGTATATATGATTTAGCCAAGGTTTATCTATTAAGTCTTTTAGAGAGTCTATAATATAGTTATATTTATAAGGCTTACAGTAATTCTCGTTTTTAACCCAAACACCGTACATTCCAGCATCAATTGCTGCTTCTATATCATTTGTTGGGTGATCTCCTATATAGACACTTTCCTTTGGCCTTACATTAAGGTCATTACAAGATTTATGAAAGATTTCTATATTAGGCTTTTTAATTCCTTTTTTACCAGAAATAATAATTGAGTCAAAAAAGGAGCCTATATTACTATATTTGATTTTATTTTCTTGCCAACGTCTAGGACCATTTGATATAAGACCTATTTTGTAATCTTTACTTAAGTATTCTAATACTTCTTTAGCTCCTTCCAGTAATATAGGATTTTCACCATATGAGTTTTCCATATCTTTGTATAAATCTAAGGCTAGTGAACAATCAATTTTCATGTTTATACAAGTTTTTTGATATGCAATGAATTTATCAGCATAACCAGATTCTTGGAACTTTATTACTGAGTTTACGAATGAATCTTTATTAACAACATTATTAAGTATTCTATTATGTTGCTCACTTAGAAAATTGATCATAGTTGCATCACGATCAATAAGTGTTTGGTCAAGATCAAATATAATAGCTTTAATCATATAATACACCACAAATTATGAACATTAAATTTACTCATAAATTAATAATAGTTGTTTGAATTATATATTTAATGTTTAATTTAGATAATAGTGTTTATAGTAAAATGTTCATAGAAAATTAAGCTGTAAAATAACTATTTCGCTATTGTGGTTAATGTTAAGCTTTAAAATTATAACTTAAAAAAATTAATATCTTATTAATTTGAACTTAATATAATATGAGTGAGATTGTAGTGCCCAAAAGAATCACTAATACGACTATAACTAAGATAGCATTAATTTTTACAGTATGGGTCTTTAGCCTATTTTGTGGAACTCTTTCAACATTTATTATGCAAGGATCAAACTATTTTCATGCATCATTAACATCTGCTGGAACCTTAGAGAGTTATCAAAACTTTACAGTTATAGGATTTTCTTTTATTGCATTTTCATTCATTTTGCGACTAGGTTATAGAAAGTCAATTATAACTATACTTTCTATAATGGTATTGTTATCAGTGATAACACCAATTATTGACTCATACTGGATAGTTAAGCTTTTCTTAATTGGTACAGGAATTGTTTTAGTTGGTATGAAGGTTTGTATTTACGCATCTGCTGCCATTATTAGTAAAGAAGAGAATGAGCAAGCAGGCTTACTTTCTTTATTGGAAGCTACTTGGATGATTGCGGGTATGGCAGGTATGTGGATAATAGCTTTCTTTATGTCTAGCAGTGCTAACCATTGGTTAGATTTTTTATATTTATATGCAGTTATAGGCGTTGTAAACATAATCGTTTGGATGTTTGTTAGAATAGACGAAAGTGCGTTAGAAAAAGAAAAAGCAGCACCTGTAAAAGAGCAGGTAAAAGATATCCTTAACATATGTAAAAGCAAACTAGTAATTGCTGCGATAGTTATGATTTTTATTGGAAGTGTCTTGGAAATGGGTTTTAGTGCCTGGTTACCTGGATTTTATCAAGATGCGTTGCATCTTTCTCCCGCTCTAAGTTTAAAGATTGCTAGTTTTGGTGGGCTTGCTGCATTTGCTGGTAGGATAGTCGCTTTTGTATTATTAAAATATATGAAATGGCATAAGATGCTACTATGTTATTATGTGGTAGGATTTGTATTTTTAGTTACAGTTTTATTTTCTATACATGCTTCTGGACACCAAATTACAGATCTTAGTGAAGTGTCTATTATGTCAATAATATTACCAGTATTTGGTTTCTTTTATGCTCCAACAACTCCTGTTATTAGCTCATCTATTTTAAGTAGAACATCAAAAGAGAAACAAGCTCTAGTAATGACTGTTGTAACTATAGTGTTTGCATTAGCATCTAGTGCTACAGCTAGAGGTATTGGCTATATGATGGATTCATTAGGTGGGGTTCAAGGGTTTAAAGTTTCGACAATTATTCCATTAATCATATTGATAATTCTTGTGGTTCCATATTATAAATTTTTACATAAAACAAAGGTTGATTAGAATATGAGTGATTCATTGTACAACTATGACAAAGCTAGTGGTAAGGTTACCACAGATATTTATACATCAGATGAAATTGTAAATCAATTGGGTTCATCTCGACCTGAAAAAAGATTATTCACATCAGACGCAGTTGATAATTTAATAGAAGAGGTTAAGACTAAAGCTAACGATAAAGAGTTAGCTAGGCTATTTGAGAACTGTTTTCCAAATACTCTTGATACAACAGTATACTATGATGAAGACTCATCTTCTCCAGATACTTATGTGATTACTGGAGATATTGATGCTATGTGGCTAAGAGATTCTACTGCTCAAGTTACTCCTTATATATCATTTGTTAATAAAGATAATAGGTTAAAGAAAATGATTGAAGGGGTTATAAATAGGCAATCTAAATATATATTAATTGATCCTTATGCAAATGCTTTTAATAAAGCGGATGAAGGATCTCCTTGGCAAGCTGATTTTACTGATATGAAACCTGAGCTACATGAGAGAAAGTGGGAGCTTGATTCTCTTTGTAGTCATATTAGGTTGTCATATATGTATTATCAAAAAGTAGAAGATAGTAATGTTTTCAATACTAGCTGGCTTGAATCGGCAAAGCTAATATATAAGACATTTAAAGATCAGCAGCGTAAAGACTCAGAAAAGGATTATTCTTTTCAGAGAGTTACGCCAGTTGCAACAGATACATTAGCTGATAATGGTTTAGGATACCCAGTTAACCCCGTTGGCTTAATAGCATCATCATTTAGACCTTCTGATGATGCAACAATTTTACCATTTTTGATTCCTGCAAATTTCTATGCAGTCACATCTTTAAAGCAACTTGCAGAGATATCATCTAAAGTGTACAGAGATCTTGAATTTGCAGATCAGTGTAATACTTTAGCAGAGGAGGTTACGGATGCAATATATGATTATGGTGTTGTAGAACACAAGGAGTTTGGTAAGATCTTTGCCTATGAGGTCGATGGCTTTGGAAGTCACATCCTTATGGATGATGCAAATGTCCCTAGCCTGATTTCGCTACCTTACTTGGGATGCTTAGATAAAAGTGATGGGCTATATCAAAACACTAGAAAATTTTTATTATCAAAAAGTAATCCTTGGTATTTTGATGGAAAAGATCTTGCTGGGATTGGTAGTATCCATACAGGAAGAGGTTACGTCTGGCCAATAGCTATAGTTATCCAAGCTCTCACTTCAAAAGATCTATCAGAGATAAAAAAATGTATTGAATATTTGAAGAACTCTCATGCTGGGACATATTTTATGCATGAAGGAATCAATAAAGATAATCAATATGACTATACTAGAAAATGGTTTGCTTGGGCAAATACTCTTTTTGGCGAACTTCTATATAATATTTGGGATGAAGTAGGATTTTAAAAGCTTAAAATATAATAGCCCTTAAAAACTTTATTCTAATAACTATTTAAGTTATACTCTCAGAAAATTTTACTCCTTTTTTAAGATAATCTTGTGACTATTAGAAAAGGCAGTTTATCTTTAGTTTTTGTAATTACTATATTTGCTGCTTTACCACCTTTTGCAATTGATGCATATATGCCAGCTTTTAAAGAAATAGGTAGCTATTTTAGTGTATCAGATCATGATTTAACAAAATCTATATCTACATATTTTTTGGGTTTTGCTATTGGTATGCTAATTTGGGGAGCGATCACAGATAGATTTGGTAGAAGAAAACCCTTGATAGTAGGAATTATCATTTATCTAGCAAGTTCCATTTTATGCTCAACAAGCGTTAATTATAATATGCTACTTATTATGCGATTTATCCAGGGCTTAGGAGATTCATCAGGAGCTATTATTTCTATGGCTATTTTAAGAGATTGTTATAAGGGTAATAGACTCACTAAAATGATGTCAACAGTAACAATGATTTTCATGATAGCTCCTATTGTAGCTCCTATTATTGGCAGTTTCATTATATACCTAACTAACGATTGGAAGAATATATTCCATTTTTTAACTATATATGGCATTGTGTTATTAATTCTTTCATTTTTTATTCCTGAAACTATAAATCAAAAGAAGAAGGAAGTATCAATTTTTTCTAATGTTAGAACATATATAAAGCATTTTCAAAATCTTCCTTTTATACTCTTTACAATAGTTATAGGCTTATTATTCGCTGCAATGTTTAGCTTTATAAGTTCATCATCTATATTGATAATAAACTATTTGAAATTAGGGTATATACAATATTGCTTATTATTCGGCTTTAATATGTTAGGGGTTATATTAAGCAGCTATTATGTAAGAAAGAGAGTAAATAAGAATAATCAATATAAAGTAATACTTACATATTTTTTAGTAGCTATTTTATTTTTAATAATAAATATTATTTTATCTAATTTATATAATAATATTTATGTGTTTATTGTGTTTAATTTATTAGCAACTGGATGTTTTGTATCAACAAGTATACTAATAACATCAATTGCATTAAATACTCTAAATTTTGGATATGGCTCTGGAAATGCAATAGCCAGTTTAATTAAATTTTCTTTTGGAAGTTTAGCTAGTTATTTAATTTCTAGTAATGAGTTAAAAAGCTTACAAGTAGATATTTCAATCCAACAACTATTTTTTATAGTTTTATCTTTTATATTATTTTTATGGGTTACTCGTAATATATATTTTTCTGCTAATAAAAAAAATAAATAAATATGAAATTTTAGAATTAAACGCTTTTAGCTTTAAGAGATTCGAATATCAATACTTTTAGTTTCACAATATATGTCTAGAGGATTTACATGACCACTAGATCTACCTATGCCAGATTCTTTAAAGCCACCAAATGGCCCCCCACTAGAGGCAGTAGTGTTTATACCGACCTTACCAGATTGTATTTTTTTACCAAAATTAATGGCTTTAGATAAATCTTTTGTATAGCAATATGCTGCTAATCCATATTCTGTATCATTAGCAATTTCTACAACATCATCATTATCACTAAACTTATAAAACGCTGCCACTGGCCCAAATATCTCAGTTTTAAATATATCCATATCTTTAGTGGCATTTGCTAAAACTGTTGGAGAAAATAATAGAGAGTTTTCTTTAATTAGTTTACCACCATACACGAGCTTAGCACCTTTAGATAGTGCATCCTTAACCAAACTGTTAACTTTTTCCAATACTTTTTGATTATTCATTGGTCCCATAGTTGTTTTAGGATCTAAACCATTGCCAATGATTTGTTGCTTGGCTAAGTTAGTAAATTTTTCAATAAACTGATCATAGATTTTTTCATGTACTAAAAATCTATTTGCATTTACACATATTTGACCACAGTTAGAAAATTTAATAGATGCGGCATCATTTACAGCTTTTTCAATATCACAATCATCATATACGACAAAAGGTGAATTCCCGCCTAATTCGAGTAATAATTTTTTAACATTACTCGAAGACTTTTCATATAATTTTTTACCAGTTTGGGTAGATCCTGTAAAACATAACATTTTAACTCTATCATCACTGCATATAGTATCACCAATTTCTTGAGGATTTTTAGAAGTTAAATACTGAATAACATCTTTAGAAATACCCGCTTTATAAGCTAGACTAATAGCAGCTGCTACAGTTAGAGGAGTCTCTTCAGAAGTCTTACATAGTGCAACATTACCTACTGCTATGGCGCCTGAGATTGTACTTAAACTAATAGCTAATGGGAAATTCCATGGTGTTATTATTGCAACTATACCTAGAGATTGCTTAGTAACTATAGTTTGTAGAGATGGGTCATTTTGAATAGGAGTATATCCATGAGTATTTCTTGCTATGTTTGCATGGTTTTTCATATCAGATATTGCCCATAATAATTCACCAGTAGCCATATCTATTGGTTTACCTTGCTCAGCTGTTAGTAGTGAGGCTAGTTCATGTATATTTTCTTCCAAAAGATTTGCCCACTTACATAATAGCTCAGACCTATAAGAAATATTTTGATTATCCCATTTTTTATATCCTTTTTCTAAAGTACTTATAGCTTCTAATGCTTCTGTTTTACCCATTTCAGGTAACTGATTTATAACCTCCAGAGAGTACGGGTTAATTACGTCAAATGTATCATTTGTTTTAAATGTATTTGATATCCAGTCTGCAATATACTTGTTCATAGTTTTAAACTCCTTAATAACTTATATGATAAATCATTTTATATGTATTGAGTCAATTTAAATTATTTTTATAGGAAATAAAATAGAAGTTTAAAATTAATTGATAAGTTAAAGTGAAGTTCTCGTGAACAATCATATTTTTCTAAAAAAGTAAAAAAATTGCTATCAAAAGTATTGATTCCAAAGTAGCCATAAAAATATGATCTAATTAATTAAGTAGGAGGAACTAAGAAATGCTTGAATTTAGAGTAAAAGCATCTGAAAATCAAAAACTAAGAATGATGTTGGAAAATATAGAGATAAATCCATATTCTCATTTTATAGATTTTAAAAATGAAATTGCCAATATAGTAAATAGAGAAGAGATAGCTGATAATCTTTTCAATTTTATTGAAGAGACTAAATCTGTAGAACCAATAGAACAACCTTTGATATTTATTGAAAACTTACCAATAGATAATGATTTACCAATATTCTCTAATACAAATCCTGTAGAAGAAAAAAGATATCTTAAGAAAAATTTTGTAGCTGAAGGCGTATTAACACTTTATGCCCTACTCAGAGATGAAAAACCTATAGGGTATATGAATGTAAATGATGGAGATGTTTTTCAAGATATCTACCCTAAAGAGGATTTATTTAGCAGTCAATCACAAAAAGCTTTGAACGATATATATTTCCATAAAGATCTTGCGAATCACTATGTTAGGCCTGATACAGTTAATATACTTTGCCTTAGAAATAGTGTACAAAATCATACGGTAACTTCATTTTCAAGAAATGTAGATGTATTAAATGAGCTATCTGAATATGACAAAGATATTTTATCTAAAAAAATATTTAATACTCCATTTGATGATTTATCAACATACAAGAGTAATGTTCCATTGGGAAAGTCAGATATTCATAATATTTTAGACAAAGAGTCTTTGGATATTAAATTTTTTGAAAATAGAACTACATCAGATGATAAAGATGGACGTGAAGTTATAAGAAAATTAATCAAGGCACTGCATAAGGTAAAAATAAATATTCATCTTCGTCCTGGAGATTTAATAGGTTCAGCTAATAATTTTTCAGTTCATTGTAAGTCTATATTATCTATAAGTAATCCAGATATGTTAAAACAGAGATGGCTTATGAAAACGGTAAATGTTGATGATTATGATAAACATAAAAAATACCATTATAATAACATACAGCATCTAATTGCTGGATAGATAAGGATTAAAATGTTTCAAAATAAAATTTTAATATATGTTTTTTTAGCAGCTATTTTTTTTGTTAATTTAGAAATAAATGCTGTTGCAGTATTACTTAATAATATATCCAAATATTTAGATATATCTATAAGTAGTGCTCAGTGGATTGGCAGTATATATATGGTATTTTTTTCATCAACAGTAATTATTGCCGGTAGACTTGGAGATATATATAATAATAACAATATATATCTTATAGGCATATATGTTTTTTTACTTTCTACACTTGGTTGTGCTCTTTCAAATGGACTCACTATGTTAATAATAATGAGAGTGTTTCAGGGTGTTGGAGGAGCTCTTGTTTGGCCTAATGCAGCAGCATTAATTTTAAAACGAACAGATGTATATCCTAAAGGTAAGTTAATAGGACTGTTTACAGCATCTGTAGGATTAGCAATAGCTGCAGGTCCTGTAGTAAGCGGTTATTTTACTGATTTATTTGGTTGGAGAGGAATCTTTATACTAACTGTTGTAGCTATGTTAATAATATGTAGTTTTCATTTTTTCTATAAATCAAATCTTATTTCAAATAATAACTCAAAAAAGAAAGTGGATTATGTGGGAGTATTGATTACTTGTCTACTACTGTTAACAATATCTTTCTATTTAAGCTCATTTAATTCAATAAGTTTATATATTCATTTTTCATATCTAATAATAATCGCTGTACTAGGAACTGTATTAGGAGCTTATCTAAAGTATAAAAATGATCCAATTATTAAGATCAATTTATTCAATGATCATAATGTACTATTAGGTTGTATCTGCAGGTTATTATTCCAAACTGTTTTTATGGGCTTTACGTACTCATTTATAATCTATGTGTCAAATTATTTTCATTTGTCTCCATTTAAGGCAGGACTTTCATTTCTTTCTTGTACTATTTGTTTATTTATCTTGGCTTTTGTCAGTGGGAGGTTAATAGACTTAAAAATATCTATCTATAGTATTACTTTGGGTGGACTTATATTAATGTTAATAGCGTATATTATTTTAAGTCTTGGGTATGGAGCAGACTCAATTGTATTCTTAGAGTTTCTAATTATTATATTAGGGGCTGGATATGCAATAGCATCACCATCATTACTAGCTATAACGACAAGATCTACAGATAATAATAATTATGGTTCAGTTACAGGGATGTATTTTATGTTTAGTACATTTGGGAATGCTATAGGTATAATTGTCGCTGGGTTATATTCTCAATATACAGTACAAAGTGATATTGTATTAGCAAAATTTTGTAGCGTTAATATTCTGTATGGTATAGTTACCATATTCATTTTATTGACTATTTTATGGTTAAGAACCTGTAATGGTTTGCTGAAGACTTAATTATTAATCAAGAGAATGTTTATAAGCATCCTAATTAACTTATGTTAAGAAAGTTTTATACATAACTTCAAATATTTGCAACGCTAATTATAGATGAGCTATCATGTACATATGGTAGTTATTTAACTTGAGTGATTGTTAATATGACTTTGTTAAGAAAAAACATAAAAATATTGTTGTTATTTCTCCCAGCATTAACTTTATTTGCAAATGAGCAACCACGTGTTACAAATAATGCTTTAGAAAAGCCAAAAATGATTTCTGCACCAATTAAAAAGTTTCATAAAGCTCGTATTGGTACTGATATTTTTGTAGGAAAAGGTAATACGTCAAATAAAAAAGCATTTGTTGAGATAGACACAGGGTCTTCACGTTTAGTTCTTGAGAAAAAGTATTTGTCAAATTATCAAGCGACTGATAAAAAAGTAACTATTAATTATGGTTATGCTAATCTAAAATCAAAAGTCGTAGGTGAACTTGTTTATTCAGATATTACATTTGATACAAAACCAAAGATTACAGCTAAACATGTGCCAATTATTATGGTTCCAAATGGAACTTTTAAAGGCTATGCTGGAATATTAGGCTTAAAACTGGCTACACAAAACTCTCCTTGGAACTACTTACCAAGCCCTTATAACCAGTTAATGATAATAAATGGCCCTAAACAAACTATATCTTTTGGTGCTTCATCAAAAGAAATTCTAGATAAATATACAACTTATAAAATAGAGTCTACTGTAAAATGTCATAATACAGTTATTCCAAGAGATCCTATAAATAAGACGAAATGTTGGGACCCATATGTTCCAGTTAAATATACTCTGGTAAACAATAATGGTAAAGTAATCTTTGATAAAACTATTAATACCTTGTTTGATTCAGGAGGATATTATACCCATATCCTTTTACATAAATTACCTGAAAATTTAAAACAACATATTAAAAAAGGACTGTTAACTAATAGTAATATAAAATCAGCACTCTTTACCTCAAGTGGATTCAATATTCCAATAACAACTCATATTAGGGCATCTAAACACAGAAAAGATGAAGTGAATTCAGGACATGCATTATTTTATGATAAAAGTGTTTTATTTGATTCTGCTAATGGTATTATTGGAGTCAAATAATAACTTAGTATAAAGTTATTTATAAAAATATATCCTAATGAGGTATAAAATGAATTCACAATTTATACAATATAACGATCCAAATAACGAAGTTTTATATCGCAAGTGTAGACCTGTGATAGATATCAAAAGCCAGGAGATACAAAATATTATCTCTGAGATGCATCAAAAGATGAGTGGTAATGGTATTGGTTTAGCAGCTAATCAGATTGGCTACCCTTATCAAATATTTATGCTAGAGTTTGATGGTTCTAACTCTAGATATCCTATAAATTTTGAAAAAGTTCCATACCAAGTATTTATAAATCCAAAGATAATAAAAGCTTCTAAGCAAAGAGTTAGTTTTTGGCATGGTTGCTTAAGTGCTTTGGGTGAAAAAAAAGGTAAGCTTGCTACATACAAAGAAATTGAATATGAAGCATATAATCAAAATGGTGAGAAAATCACTGGTAAATTAGATTCAATTGCTGCAGTAATATTTCAGCACGAATTTAACCATCTGCTTGGTTCTGTATATGTTGATTTTGATACTGAATATATGGATGCTGAAGAGCTTCAAATAAAGTTTACAAATGGTGAGCTTAGTCCATACGAGGAATGTGATGAAAGTGTCCCATTATTATTAGAAGGGTATGAAATAGGAACTAATGTATATTAGTTTTAGAATAAGAGTTTTATTATTTGGTCTTTAAATAGAGAAAAAAGTATAAAAAGTATTTAGAATTGTTCTATTATGAATAATTAATTTATATTTAATGAATAAGTCAGTAATCAAGTTTTTTGCATTATCTATAGGCATATTACTTTCATTTAATTATAGTTTTTCTGATGAAATTGATAATAAATCTCCAATATCTCTAGAGAACCTTCAAGATGTAATACAACAGAATATACTTCAGCACCAAGGCCAATATACGCTAGGATCTGGAGCTGTAAATGATTTAATAGGAGGTATTACAATACCTAACTATACAAAAGTAACTAGTATTGGTTATATAAACTTTGAGACCAAAAATATTAATATTGAACTTACTCCAATTATTAAACAAGGTAAAGTGGCTAGTTGGAAGTGTGTTGATCTAAAGACACAAGATAAATGTAGTAAGAATACTGTGAATAATGAGGTGGAGTATGTTTAGAAAAACTAAAAAAAGAAAGAAAAAAATAAGTTTATCTATAGCCTTGCTATTTCCTTTTTTAGGCTATAGTCATGATTTAAATCAAAATATTCAACCAACAAATGATATTCTTAGAGTTGCTGTAACACCTAAAGCTAGCCATAAAAAAGATAAGGTTTTATCGTCTGAACCTAGTTTGAATGTTCCTAATGAAAAACCTTGTGTAGTTAACTTATATAATAATCTAGAGTTTAACAATACTCAGCAAAAAGGTTTTAGCTATACTCCTCCTAAAAACTGTCCTGGTCCATGGTCAAAAGTCGTTTTAGAAAATACTTTTGCAACAAAAAAAGGTGTACAGTATGATCGTACAGCATCTTTATGGTTGGATGGAGTAAATCTTTTCTTTGGAACTACGGCAGAAGTAAAAGGATCAAAATGGCAAACTCAAAGTGATATTACTGAGTATCAAAATCTTTTGACGAAAAGTGGCAAAGGCTTTGTATTTTTACCAAATGTACTTACCCCTAAGCGTCCTGGATATCCTGTAGGGTCATCAAGATTATTATTCTATCCAGAAACTAAGCAAGCAAAACTTAGTACTCCTGTTGCAGATAAAGTTATAGGTTTGGGAGGAGCTGATAATTTTAAACCTGGTTATTTAGTAAATTCTAACTCTAGCTATAGTATTAAAGAAACTTTCCCAAGCAATATTACTAAAGCTTATTTAGATGTTACACTACAAAGTCAAAAGATCGATGAGCAATGGTTTCAGTGTGTACCAAGCAGTTTAGCTAAGAAGCTAGGTACCTGTGGTAATGGAGCCTTTCGTGAAGGGCAAGTCTATATTGATGGACGATTAGTTGGAATTGTACCAATATTTCCGAAAATATATACTGGTGGTGTTGATCCTTATTTATGGCGTCCAACTCCTGCAATAGAGACATTAAACTTTGATCCATATAGAGTTAATCTAACTCCTTTTGCAAGTTTACTTTCTAATGGTAAAAGTCATACTATAAGTATAAAAGTTTATAATGCTCATGATGGTTTTTCAGTCGCGGGAAATTTACTTTTGTATTTAGATAAGGATCAAAATGTGGTTAAAGGCGCTGTAACTAAAAATACTTTAGTAGACTCACCAAATGTAATCTCAAATGAGAATTTTGACAAAAATGGTGGTCGTTTTGTAACTGCATCAACTAGATCCTTTACAACATCAGGTTATATCCTAGATCGTAATGGTAAAAAAATAACTACGACGGTTAAGACTTCTATAAACTTTAGTAATTTACAGAACTGGATAGTTTCTCCTAAAAAGTCAGAGCAGTTTATGGACCAATATACTAATATTGAAAACCTATATATACAGAAAAAAGGACATAACACCATTATTAAGAAAGAATATATAAATTGGCCATTAAGTATTACTTTTGATAACAATTTGAATTCTAAAGAGAAAAACACATGGTTTAACAATATCCATCAAGGATATAACAAAACAGAATCAATTAATGAATCGAAGAATCCAATAATATATACTAGTAATATTGCTAGATATATTACAGGTATGAGTAAAACTGAGATCAATCCTGTTAAAAATATGGTTATTGGCAATGTTAGTCAAAATGTGACACAAAAGTTTGATTATTCTAATTCAGATGGTGAGCATATTCATCATACTATTGATGTTGTTAATGGGAGAGTTAGGCAAGATAGTTAAAGTTTCATTGTTTTAAGAGTTGGGAACAAAGTAATGAATTTAAATGGAGTTCCAGAAACTATGCTATTAACGCTCTATCATAGAGCATATGAAGCAGCAAAGAAAAATGGTGTTATTAAAGATGAATTATGTCTTAAGATCTTTAATAAAATCAACTATGATTATTATAAAAGTTTTGGCAAACCTTCCTCAGCCCTAGCTATTAGAGCAAAAACTTTTGATGATTATATCGAGCTTTGGATAGCTCAAAACCCTAATTGTCCAATAGTTGAAGTTGGTGTGGGACTTGAGACATCATATTTTCGTATAAACAATCCATCTGTTAAATGGTATGTAGTAGATTTACCAGAGGCTATAAAATTTAGAGAGCGTTATATCCCTAAAAAAGATAATTTATTTAATATAGCAAAGAGTGCTTTAGATTATTCATGGTTAGAAGTTCTTGAAGATACAGATAAGCGGATTTGTTTTAGTTTTCAAGGGCTTTTGATGTATTTTGAAGAAAGTCAGGTTATTGAGTTACTACAGTGCATAACAACTAAGTTTCCCAATGCAACTTTAATATTTGATACGGCACCTGTTTGGATTTCAAAAAAGACAATTAAAGGCTGGAAGAAAACAGAGAGCTATACTTTTCCAAAAATGCCATGGGGAATTAATATAAATGATATAACAAAAGAAGTTCCTCAATGGTTACCAGGTTTTAAGATAAGTTTTCTTAAATATAAAATGAGAGGGTTTAAAGGTATTATATATACAGTCTTGTCAAACTTTCCATTTTTGAAAAATCTTTTTCCAGCAATAGTTTGTGTAAGTAAAAGCACTAATTAAATTTTTAGTAGCTTACTAGGATTCATAATCTATATTTCTGGGTCTTTACAGATAATTGTGTAAATTTTAATTAGGTTATATATTTTAAATATAACAATAAGGGATTTACAGAATGTCAGAATTAAAGAAATCAGTAATAACAGAAGCAGTTAATATAATAGCAAATAGTGATATAGATTTATCTACTATGTTTAATCAAGATGGACTTCTTAAACAATTAACCAAAGAATTAGTTGAGAAGGCTTTAGAGGGAGAGCTTAAAAACCACCTTGGTTATGAGAAATATAAGCACAATGATACATCAGATAACTATCGTAATGGACATAGTACAAAAAATCTAATAACAGACCAGGGAACTTTAGATATAAAAGTACCTAGAGATCGACAAGGCAGTTTTGATCCTCAGATTGTATCCAAACATCAAAGTCGTATTAAAGGCTTAGATGAGAAGATAGTCTCACTATATGCCAAAGGTATTAGTGTTAATGATATTCATATACAGCTAAAAGAATTATATGGAGCAGAAATTAGCCCATCATTGATTAGTGACATAACAAGTGAGGTTATTGGTTTAGTAT